>VXPE01000074.1 GCA_009839745.1 Candidatus Poribacteria bacterium | reverse complement strand
CAAAAGGGTTCTCTTTCTTCAAAAAATTCAGAAATTAATTATCAAACTCACGTTGCTTTATTCGTAATGAGAAAATTATCCATCCTTCTCTCATTACCTACCCTATCCATCGTCTGGATGTTTCCCTTCCGCTGACTCTCAATGCCGGTGAAAAAGGCAGCCATCCCGTAGTAATCCTCTTGACTCCATATTTCTGTTTTATGATCGTGGCACTCGGCACACTGCATCGGGAGTCCCAAGAAAAGTCGAGAGGTCTGCGAAGTGAGAAAAACGGGTGAACGTTCGTAACGTAGAATATAGTTTCCTGCGCCGTTGTCCCGCAATTCACCGTCAGCTGAGATGAGTTCTTGAACGAATTGATTGTAGGGTATGTTCTTGGTCAAGGCATCATGGACCCAATACGTTAACCCGATGCGTCGATCATCGCCATCTTCGCGCCTACCGATTAACCAGTTCACCCATAACCGTGTCCAATAGTCGAGATAGGCATTACTCGTTAACAGTTCCCGGATCTTTCTTTGCCGTTTATTTGAAGAGCCGTCCTTGAGAAAATCCAAGACCTCTTCAGGCGTTGGGATTTTTCCTGTCAAATCGAGATGAACCCGACGCAAAAACTCAGCATCTTCCGACATCTTTGAGGGTTGGATACCTTCCCGCTTAAGCACGGCATTGATATACCGATCGAGATGTTTCGTGCTTGATGAGACCTGCAGCGTCGGCGCGACCGGCGTCTTGGTGCAGCTGAGCATCAGGCAGGTAAAAACAAATAAGGAAAGTGAGGATACGCCAAGATAGATTTTCACGATCAACGAACTCCAAAACATCAGGTTTAGGACTTCCTTATAATCCTACGGTTAGCCTGCAACAACGTCGCAGGCGGATTTAAGAGAGGCACTTGATAGTTTCTCTGTCCCTCGTTCCTCCGCAAGGTAAAATTAAAAATTAAGTCCATCGAACGCCCGTCGGAATGATGCCCACATCTTCACCGCGGCGCATCGCTTCAGCAGCATCGAGGATACTTGCTAAATCGTGTTGTGGTTCAAAGTCCAATAGCGTTTTGATCTTGCTTAAATCAAACTCAAAATACAGGGGTTGGGGGAGTTGCACATCAACAGAATCCATCTGGTAACGTTCACATAGGTATGGAATCACCTCTTCATGCTTGAAGATGCCGTTTCCGCCGAGCGTGAATTCTTCACCGACAGCAGCATCCTTTTCAATCCCTAACACCAATCCTTGGACAATATCCCGAACATCGGTGAAATGTTCCTTATAGGGGCGTCCGTCAGGATTGCGTTTGAGTATGAATTTCTCCTGCCCGTCCCAAAGACGTTTGACGGTGCCCGCGGTTTCTAACTCAACTGGATCATCACCATTATAATTTTCGTATCGATTATAAATAGGGCTAAAGACGAATTGTTTGGGTAAGCCGTCTTCGTTGAGATATTCGCTCGGTTCAATAACGGTTGTGAAGCGGAAGACAGTTGAAGGCACGCCATATTGGTGATGATATGTCATGCACAATTCCTCACCAATCCATTTCGTAAGGAAATAGGGCATGTGATGGTATTTAGCGACCATGTCTTCGGTGATACGTGTGTTGAAACTCCTACCTTTTTCGGTGAGTTCCCAATAAATCGCTTCGGTACAGGCATAGACGAGTCGATGGATGTTCGGATTACACTCACGGATGCTCTCTAAGATATTGAGCGTTCCCATCCCGTTGATTGCCAGGTACTGACGATTATCAAACGGACCTCCGAAGGCTGCAGCGATGTGATAGATGGCATCTACGCCATCAACGGCTTTTTTGACATCTTCGTATTCCCGTAGGTCGCCAAGAACGGTCTCGACGCGATCCGTTCCATCCCATCGTCCAACACGATTGACATCCCCCGGATAGACGAAGCTGCGGATGTCGTGCCCTTTTTCCAGTAACTTTTTGACAAGGTTGGACCCAATACGGCCTGTGCCACCTGTGACTAAAATTTTCATTAATGCTTCTCCTAAAATCCAACAATAGTAAGATATACGATTACCTCACTGTTGCGACAGGGGTACAAACCTCGCCAGTGAGGAAGGGCGGATCTATTTCCGCTAATAACGCTTACACATTCCTATTTATCACCATAAAAAGCAGGGCTGCACTCAGGTGGATACAGCCCTGCTTTACAACTGTCTTTCTCGAGCCGTGAAGGATGTCCCATCGCTCACAGTTCAACGAAAGAGATCGTTGTTAGGATTTGATCTCTGCCCACCTAACTGCTAATTTATGTCTTGGTTCTACAGAGAATGCGGTGCTTATGAGCTTTATATTATCTATTGCCCACCACCAATCATTCTGCGCGTCGACGACACCGAAACTAATCGTCATTTCAGCGACACCGGCGGGGTTGTCAATCGGAATTTCTAACGTTTCGTTTATTTGCTCCCCATCATTTATCTTTTCCTCTTTGAGTTTGAGGGTAGGAATCGTAACAAGGGTATGCGCGCCTGCATCAATACCGACGCTCTTGAAGAATAGGATGTGTTCTTCCGTATCCCCGTCGAAACTTACTATGATCTCACCATTTTGAGTATCTTCAGGGCGCCAACTCGAATCCAATGTTAAGACGAGCGACTTTGCTGCCGCGCCTTTGATTTTAATCGGTGGGGTGATTAAGTGTCCATTCCAACGACTCTGAGCGTCAGGGTCGCCATTTCCTTCCCAATCGTCCCACTCATCAGGATCAGAAACCGCACCTTTACCTACACCCTTACCATCATTGTGTACCCCTGTGAACTCACTACGCCGTTGGTCTTCCGCCGTTCGTGTCCACCACTCAAGGTCAACAATCGCCCACGTTCTCCATTCAGGCATTCCGAGGTCTTTAGGATTTTCGTTTGTGATTTCCCAACCCTCAGGCGGTGTGCCTGACCAAACGTCTTTATCCTTAATCTGTTCCATGATACTTGCTTCGAGTGTCACGCCTTCAAAATCTTCTTCAAAAAGGACAACCTCACGGCTCCAAGTTTGTGGTGCTACAAGACAAAAGGTTATCGACAGAACCGCGTATGTAACGATCCTCATAGTGGTGCTACTCATAGTTAGCCTCCATTTGAATCTTTCTTTATATCGAAAACAATGCTCTAAAAAGTAACCGCATACCCATCGGTTCTCGGATCGGAACCTCCAATGAGTGCTCCCGATTCAGGATGTACCATGATAGCCTGCGCACTCCCTGGACCACCCCAATCACCAACAATCTGGAGTTCATGTCCCCTTTCTCCTAATCCATCCTTGGTATCCGAAGGGAACCGGTTTTCTAACTGAAGGTCATTGGAGCAGGTGTGCGGAATCGTGGATTCCATCGGGTTCTGCAAACTCCGCCAGCGCGGCGCCGAGACGGCTTCTTGCGGGGTCATCCCGAAATCAATCATGTGGGTAACAAGCTGCAGATTCGTTTGGACCTGTGTATCCGCCCCAGGTGTCCCGCATGCTATGAAGGGTTGACCGTCCTTTGTAACAATGACAGGGTTCATCGTGTGGCGGACGCGTTTGCCCGGCATCAAGTTGTTGGGGTGTCCCTCTTCTAAATGCCAATAGGTCATGCGATTGTTCAGGAGGATACCTGTATCACCTGCTACGAGGCTGGAGCCGAACCCCGACTGAATGCTCTGCAGTATACAAACGAGATTTCCCGCCCGATCCGCGGTGCAGAAACAGGTTGTATCTTCGTGTGCCTCTGGACCACCTGCTGGGACATCAAAAGCCGCTTTATCTAAGTGGATACGTTCCGCTTGTTCAGCGGCGTAGGATTTAGATAGCATTCCTTCTATCGGGACATCCACCCACTCTGGATCCGCCATATATTGTTCTCGATCCGCGAAGGCGAGTTTTTTTGCCTCAACCATTAGATGCACGCTTTCGGCAGTGTTACACCCTAAGGTTTGCAAGTCAAAGAGCTCAACCATGTTTAATTCTTGAAGTAGGATATGCCCACTTGAATTGGGCGGCATTTCATAGACTTCATATCCGCGGTAGTTGACATGTATCGGCTCAGCCCAATGTGCGTGGAAGTCAGCGAGATCTTCAGCAGTCAGGAGTCCATCGTAGGCACGGCTGAATTCACCGATGGTTTTAGCAATTTCACCTTTGTAGAATACGTCTCTTCCATGTTTCGCAATCCTTCGGAGGGTGTTACCGAGATTGGGATTCGCGAGGAATTGACCCGCTGCGATCGGTTCGCCGTCGTTGGTAAAGACAGCGCGCGAGTCCGGTTCGGCAGCGAAGCGAGCGTTTTCGCCTTTAAGTCCGCCCGCAAGTCTATGACTCACTGGAAAACCTTCCTCACAGAGCGAAATTGCGGGTGCGAAAACGTCTTCTAATTTGAGCGCACCGTAGCGTTCGTGCGCAAGGAGCCATGCGTCGACGATCCCTGGCACCGAGACACTTCTTATGCCTTTCATCGGGATCCCACCATCTTTGAGATAGGTTTCCCGGGTCGCAGCACGCGGGGCGGGTCCAGTTCCATTCACTGCCTCGACCTTCCCAGTTTCCGCCCAATAGATGAGAATAAAGCCGTCGCCTCCAAGCCCAGAGCCAGCGGGTTCAACCATACCGAGTGCTACAGCAGTTGCGATAGCAGCATCGACAGCGTTCCCACCCGCCATCATCGTCTGAATGCCAGCCTGTGAGGCAAGGACGTGTCCGGATGTAACCATACCGTTTCTGCCCATCACAGATGGGCGAAACGCTGAGCCGTGTGGAGATTGCATTTTTCAATTTTCCTTTTTTTAGTTTTCCTTGCGGTTCGGTCAGGTTGGTTTGATGGCTGAAGTGCCTTTCCGTAGATCTAGGGGAAACACCCAAGCAAAAACCCTGCTCCGTCGTTGCAGGCTACCCTTTTAAGGTAGCGGGCAAACTGGTAACTATTAAGCAAGCATCTTCTTCGCGAATGTTTCGACATCAACTTTTTCGTGCGTTCGAGCCGACTCGTTGCATGCTTCCATGAGTATCCATGTGCCGAGTGTTGTGTCCTGCATCCAGTCGCGATCTGTGCCATTGGCAATTGCCTGTGCAAAGGCATCGAATTGGAGCCGATCGTCTTCTATGAGTCCTGCGTGTAAATCTTGGAGGTTTAGATCTTCAATTGTTTCACCAAGCCGGAAGAGTTGAAGGTGTCCTGCATCCCGTCGGAGGTCTCCGTCCTCGCCGTGGAATGTCCAGTGTCCGCTCCATCCGAACGGGGCTGTATGTGCTGCCCGTGTTCCTGCGTAGGAGAAGGGCGCGCCGTTGGCATACTCCATGAGCGCGTTGCCACCAGCCGTTCCCCACGCTTCAATCTGCCCAAGTTCCGGGTCTCGTCGATTATGGACGTGAGCGGTAACGTATTTGGGAAGTCCCTTCGCCGCAACAAGCTGATCGAGTTGGTGACTCGTACCAGCGTGGAAGAAGAGTCCATCCACATAGGCATCCGGTTGTCGAGAGTCTGGACCCGTGTATAAATTTTGGCGAATCCAGAATCGACACTCCCCTGCTAACATCTCACCGATGCCGTCCTCTTCCCGGAGCCACTCCCGCATTTTCGCAGCGGCAGGATTCCATCGCTTATTTTGACCTTGAACGAGCATCAAGCCAGGGTTCGCTTTATGTGCGTGTATAATGTCGTGGAATTCTGCCTGTGTCGTTGCGATGGGTTTGACACAGAGGGTATGCATACCGAGGTTCAGACTTTCAACAATTAACTTGGCGTGAACGGTTGTTGAGGCATAGATGAGGCATGCTTGGGCATCGTGTTTCTCTTTCGCCTCGGTTATTGTCGTGTAGATACGATCGGCGAGGTAGTCGGGGACATCCCCTTCTAAACTTGCTACAGCCTCGCGAGCTGCAGGGAGGTTAATGTCCACACAGGCAACGGGATTAAGACCTTTTGAATTGATTTGCGCCTGTAGGCGACCGTGCGCGAAATGGGTACATCCGACATGAATCGTAGGAATCGGCATTTAAAAGTCTCCGTTCGTACGCTGACGTTAATAGTAAGGAATTGGAATTAACCGAAAACCACCGTGGAACGAAGTGGAACGGTGCCCAGATTTAATAATTAAAAAGCCTCAACGACAGGTGGATTGATGAAATCGTGGTATTTCGCCCCTACATTTCCAACGTTGGCATCCCCAGCGTGGATGAGGACGCGGAACCGGAAGTGCATCTCTTCACCTTGTTTGAGTGTATAGGAACCATTTTTAGAAGGATCGCTTTCGAAAGTGCCGCCTCCGAATATATTGCTTCCCATTAGCCCGTAATTGCGCACATGCCAATACGTCGGATAGCGTGGGTTGACAATATGATCGAACACAGCAATACCAACAGACGTTCCATCAACAATACCGGAATAATCGCACCAGTTCGCGCGCTTCCCCCAGGTTTCTGTCTCATTGATACCGCCAAAAGCGTTCTCTATCTTCCCGCCATCTGAAGCGTTCATCGAGGGATGTACCCGGATTGAGATAATACCGCCCTCTTTGGTATCTCCGAAATAGACATCTCCCGCGGAAGCGATAAAACTGAGATCGAGATCCAGGATTGCGGCATCTTCGGGTAAGTTATAGATGCGGAAATTCTGCACGTCCGTCATCAAAACCTCTCCCGCTTGGGTCTGCCAACTGTTTCCCGTATAGAGTCTACCGACCACAGCCCCACCCTGTTTTTGTGTGAAGTTTTGATGCACAACCCTTCCGGAATTACTGCCTTCACCCCATAAATCAACATCGTTGACTTCGCCGTAGGCGACGTAGAGGGAACGGTGATGGACGTGGTCCTTTGAGATGTCGCTTGTTTCACCGCGTGTTACCTCGCGTCCATTCGGACCGAGAACCGGAAAAAAATATGGACGAAACTGCGCTTTTGCATAGCGAAATGTTGTAAAATGTCGGTCATTGAGTGTTACGGTTATGGTTTCGGCTTCTTCTTTTAACTGAACGCCTGTCTCGCCCGTAACACTTCCTTCCGATAGCGTATAGGTCCGCGATTCACCGGCGGCGAGTTCATTGAGTATCCAAGTTAAGGTAGTCGTGCCATCCTCGGCAGCGTAGCACTGTGCTGAAATGACATCACCGGATGCGACATCTGTTAAGGTAACGGCACGATCGTGAAGTTGGCTCACACCGGGATGGTCAACGTTAACGCTAACAGGACACCCATCCCGATTGTGAAAACCAGCATCGACAGTAAACGTCGGAAGATTCTGATTTGACATAAATCTCCTTCCTCGTATCTTGATTTCCCTCAGAAATTTTCCTAAGTAGCAACAGGGACAATCGCCCTATTGATTAGCTTGCCTCAGAGGTTAGGGCGAGGATTCCCTCTTCTTCGCTATTGTAGTTTTCAAAAACGCTCATTAAGCGTCCGAGGATGAGAAGATTGCGGATATGTGCACCTGCGTTGACGAGTGCCGTCCGCCCGCCTTTGCGGGAAACCGTCACGTTCACAGATACCAACGTGCCGAGACCGCTACTGTCCATACGGGTAACATTCTCGAGGTTAAAGATAACCTTTGGGGAGTCAAAATGCTCCTCCAATTCCTCATTAATTTGCTCTCTAATTTCAGCGTTTGCCGCACCAATCATACGGCCCGTGGGTCGAATCACAATGACCCCTTCTCTTTGACGGATTTCTGCTAACATATATTTTCCTTTCTTAGTTGTTTGCGTTATGACATTGATTTAGAATTGAAATACATGCCCTAACAAAAGATGCCTGATAGATTAATATAATTGATTTTTGAAACTTTGTCAAATATTTTTAGTGCATTTTGGGCGATATTTAGTTTTGGGAATATGCAATATCTACTGGATAGACGGAAAAAAGAATTGCCTTAGACCCAAAATGGACTGTTTTCAATCTTCTACGCTGCCCAATCCTTGCACAATACCTCTGCCTGTTCCAAGACAGTTTCAGCAGCCTTTTCCTGTTTAGCCCGCGGATAGCCGTGTCTGCGAAGAATACGCTTCACCATTCTTCGTATATTCGCGCGGGCACTTTCTTTTATTGCCCAGTCAATACTCACGTTCTGTCGAACGGTTTCCACAAGTTCAACAGCGATGGCTTGTAGCGTCTCATCACCCAACACTTTGACAGCACTATCGCTAACTTCAAGGGCGTCATAGAATGCTAATTCTTCATCCGACAGTCCTAACTCTTCACCTCGGTCCTGTGCTTGACGCATCTCTTTTGCAATTTTGATGAGTTCTTCAATGACTTGTGATGCTTCAATTGTCCGGTTCTGATAGGTGCGAATTGAACCTTCCAGCATACTGGCAAATGAACGTCCTTGGACAACGTTTTTCTGTGAGCGGGTTCTAACTTCATCACCAAGCAGTTTCTCCAAAAGTTCAACTGCCACGTTTTTATGAGGTAAATCCCGCACTTCGGCAAGGAATTCATCAGAAAGAATTGAGACATCAGGCTTCTCCAATCCGGCGGCAGTAAAGATGTCAACCACACCTTCAGAAGCGACTGCCTTGGACACTAACTGCTTAATGGCTTGTTCTGTAGTTTCAGCCTGTGTTTCTTCTGCAGTTGAGGGTTTTGCCAAAACCTTTCTTACTGCCTGAAAAAAGGCAACATCGTCGCGAATCTCAGTTGTTTTTTCATCTGGCACAGCCAGAGCAAACGCTTTGGAGAGCTCAGTAACCACTTTCAGTAAACGCTCTTTGCCATCCTTTTGTGCCAATATATGTTCTTGTGCCGGTGGTAGTAATCTCATTCGATCTTCGGCATTCCCAGTAATCCATCGCGACCAGTCAAATCCATGGAAAAGTCCACAGCAGATCTCGTATTTCTCCAACATCACGGCGACTGCTTCAGCTTTATCAAGCGTAGCGTTTCCTTTTCCACCGCTTTTAGTGTAATTCTGTAAGGCCTGTTTTAAATGGTAAGCAAGCCCTATGTAGTCTACAATCAAACCGCCGGGTTTGTCACGGTATACGCGATTGACACGGGCAATCGCCTGCATCAGTCCGTGTCCACGCATCGGTTTGTCTACATACATAGTATGAAGGCTTGGCGCGTCAAATCCTGTTAGCCACATATCGCGGACAATGACAAGTTTCAGCGAGTCATTCGGATTTTTGAATCGAGTTGCCATTTCTTCGCGCCGCGCCTTGTTTCGGATGTGCGGCTGCCACGATACATCATCAGAGGCAGAACCTGTCATCACAACTTTTATCTCACCCTTTTTATCATCGTCATCATGCCACTCTAGGCGGCGTTTGACAATGGCATTGTAGAGGTCAACGCAGATGCGGCGGCTCATACCAACAATCATCCCCTTACCCTCTATCGTTTCCAATCGTTCTTCAAAATGTGCAATTATGTCGTCCGCGATGAGTCCGAGCCGTTTTTCGGTTCCGACCAATGCTTCAAGTTGTGCCCATTTAGTTTTGAGTTTTTCCTTTTGTGTTGTCTCCTCTCTTTCGGTCACTTCCTCGAATTCTGGATCAATATGGGGCTTTTCGTTCTCGTCAAGTTCAATCTTGGCAAGACGGCTTTCGTAGTAAATTGGAACGGTGGCACCATCATCAACCGCCTGTTGGATGTCGTAGACGCTAATGTAATTCCCAAAAACAGCAAGGGTGTTGCGATCCGCCAATTCAATCGGCGTGCCGGTAAATCCAATAAAAGAGGCATTGGGAAGCGCATCGCGTATATGACGAGCGAATCCATCAATAAAACCGTATTGGCTACGGTGTGCTTCGTCCGCGATAAGCACGATGTTACGCCGATCGGACAGTTGCGGAAAACGGGTTTCCTCACCTTCAGGAAAAAATTTTTGAACCGTAGTAAAGACGACACCACCAGAGGCAACCTTCAGGAGTTCACGCAAATGCTTCCTGTTTTTCGCCTGCACGGGGGTTTGCCGCAGGAGTTGCTGACACCGAGCAAAAGTGCCGAAGAGTTGATCGTCTAAATCATTCATATCAGTGATAACGACGAGCGTTGGATTTTCCATCTGCGGGTGTTGGATGATACTACCGGCATAAAACGCCATCGTTAAGCTTTTACCTGAACCCTGGGTGTGCCAGACAACACCACACTGCTGCTCGCCTTCCGGGCGCGAGGCTTGGACGGTTGTATCAACTGCGGTTTTAACTGCATGAAATTGGTGATAACCAGCGATTTTTTTCGCGATCGTCCCACTGTCGGTTTCTTCAAAAACGATGAAATGTTTGAGATAATTCAAAAATCGGCTTTTCTCAAAGGCCCCCTTAAGCAAGATTTCCAATTCCAATTCGGCTGATGGTGCCTCGTCCTCTCCTTCGATTGTCCGCCACGGCAAAAACCATTCCGTATCGGCGGTTAAGGATCCGATACGAGCCTCTAATCCATCAGAAATGACGATCGCTTCGTTATAGGTGAACAGTGTAGAGATTTCCTGTTTGTAAGTCTGGATTTGACGAAACGCTGTTAAGACCGTGGCTTTTTCATCGGTTGGATTTTTGAGCTCAATCACGGCTAAAGGGAGTCCGTTGATAAACAGAACGATATCCGGACGGCGATCACTTTTTTCTACCACTGTGAATTGGTTGACTGCGAGCCAGTCGTTGTTTGCAGGGGTATCAAAATCGATGAACCTTACTTGTCCACTGCGTGGTGTTCCCTCTGGTTGTCGATACTCGACCTCTACACCAGCAACCAGTATCTGATGAAATGTCTGGTTGTTCTGAACCAGAGCGGGAGAATCTGGATGAAGCACTTTACGGATTGCTTCTTCCTGTGCATCGGCGGGTATTTCTGGATTAAGATGGGCAACTATATCTCGTAAACGGCTGGTTAAGATTACTTCACTGTAAGAGGAACGTTCAGCATCGGACGTGTCTGGTGCTATGTCAGGACCGTGTAAAACGGTGTAATCCAAATCAGCAAACCACTTAAGGGCAGTTTCTTCGATATCGGATTCGTAAATTGTATTGAGATTCATGTTATTGCTCTGAGGTCCTTACACCAACAATTCTTCTCCCACGCATGCCTTGAGTCCTTCAAAAGGAATTCAATGTGCACGCACACCTCGCTTCGGACCGCCTGCATTGGTCAACGGATCACCGAATTCAAAGTAACCCTCCATCCAAAGTTTTCCCAACTTCGCGCCAGCATCCAAAAGTTGCTCTACTCCGAGCATATCCGAGGCGCGTTTGCACACTGTGAAACCTTCTTCATCCCGATAGAGCACCCACACTTCCTCAGCACTCAATTCGTTGACAAGGTGAGGCGAATGCGTGGTAACTATGAGTTGAGAAAACATTAGGGCCTCAAGAAACCCCCCGACTAAACCTGTCAACAAACGTGGGTGTAGGTAGTTCTCGGGTTCTTCGATGCCGATCAATTGCGGCGGTTGTGGGTCATGAAACAGCGTCAGGTACGACAACAGTTTCAATGTGCCATCGGAGGCGAACTTCGCCAAGATGGGTTGGTCAAACGGGGCATCTTTAATCTTTAGCAGGCGGCGACCACTCATCATTAATTCTGTGTCAATCTTTTCTAAGCGAGGCACCTGATTTGACAGAGAAGAGATAATTTTTTCCAAACGTTCTGGATATCTTTCTTGCAAGTATTGAATAACATTGGGCAAGTTGTCACCTGTTGTGGACAATCGCTTTTGCGGTCCATCGTTGGTTGCTTGGCGCGTCGCATCGGTAGAAAGGTCGGAGAGATGCCAATCTGTAATAAAACGCCGAAGGGCACCTACGCGGGGATGTCTTGCCAGCTGCCCCAACATATTAGCAGCGAGTGCCGACGGATCATCAAGTTGCTCATTGATCCGTTCGTCCGCCTTATCTGGTGTTTCGCCGGGAATTACACTGCCTTTTCCGTGATGAAAATTGAGGAAACGAACCGGTTTTCCTCTACTACCGAACCTCCGTTGCAGCCATTCGGTTTCAACAAAAGGGTCTTTCATAGGATCTTCGGCAATAGACAGGTGGTAGGTGATAACGGGTGTTTTAGGTTTCTCTCTATATTTCAACTCAAATTCAATCGGTCCATCACAACCTCGTGTCCGCAGTTCCTTAAGTCCCCCTCTCTTGTTACATGCGTGACGCAACCCGATTGTGAAACATTCAGAAAGGAACGCAAAGACATCAAAAAGTGTTGATTTACCGCTACCGTTCGCGCCTAAAAAGACAGTCAACGGTTTAAGTTGTTTCAATTCTATATCCCGTAATGCGCGGTAATTCTTCACACGCAATGATTCAATATGTGGAACAGCATGTTGAGGCATCTAAGTTTCCTCCAACATCTCAGAGGCATCGTCTACGCAGATTTCACCAGATAACAACTTTGGCAGTAGTGTGTCTTGAGTTTGGGCAAGAGTGCGAGATTGATGGGTATTTTCAATGATTTTGTTGATAATTGGCTGTATGAATTCGGCATATTTTTTGGCAATTTCGACGTTAGGCAGCGCGATCTTGTACCTTGACATATCTTTCCAATTTGTTCGTGGCAACGTTGTTCCTCTTGCGTGTGCACTGGTATAAGCGACAAAATTATCGCTGGATACGAGTCCCAAGACAATTCCGAACCATCCCACATTGACTGGTTGAATTACTAAAATGTCAGTTGAGCAAATCCCATCAATAGGCGCAACGCCAACCTTGTGGAAATGTGGGTTAAGTTTGCCTAAGAGGATTTCACCCTTTCTGAAGCGAGATTTATTGCTTTGGATTTCGGAGGCTGTTTCCCATTGAAAAAGAGTTATACTTCGTCTTGGCATGTGTTCTAAGCCGAGGAAACATTCCCTGGAGTCAATTTCGCTTGCTTTTACACTACGTCGAACGTTTTCTGCAATCTCGCCGAGTGTTTGAACCTTCCATCCCTTTGGAATCTTCCCTAGCTGAGAATCTTGAAACGCTGAGGGAAATAAGGCTGCTGTTTCAGTATCCATGAATGGCGGTTTGCGTCCTTCCTTCTTTGCCTTTACGGGGTCAAAGTCTACAAACCATGATTTGAAAATTGCCCGCGCTGTTGCTTCCAGTGTTTCATTCATCTGTTGGTTGAGTTCAATTTTTTGGTCAAGCGTGCCGAGGATGTGAGCGATACGGTGTTGTTCAGACAGAGGCGGAAGTGGAATTTCAACCTCTCTAAGTTCACGTTGAGAAATCCCCAGAACAGTAGTACCTGTGGATCTTGCCTTCAACTGGTTTTGCACAAACGCTGCTTGCATTGCAAACTTCAGATAAGTATTGTTTAATACATCTGGTTTGCCTCTCAAAGTGATAAGTCGCTGACCAAGCGCAACTTTACGATTATCAAGTTGTGCAATCTCGCCCAAAGGAGCTTCAGTCGTCATGACGACATCACCGGGTTCTGGCAATCCCCGATTCATCCATGAATCATAACCTTCGGCAGCGATGAATTCGGTAGGAGTCATTATTCGACCATCTTTGACGATTTTCGCCGTAATTAGCGGAACACCAGAAGGCGTTTTGCGCGGGGTCTTACCGCGATAATCAATAATCGCTTTCATGCTATCTTCTACGGATTGAAGTTTCCATCCATCAGGAAAACCAAACATCATAACCTACCTCTGAGTGAGAATTGTTTTCAAGCTACTTCAATAATACGGAGCGCGATGGAAAACCAGAGCCTCTACAATTTTGGCATCACCAATTTTTTCTTCACTCTCATAGGGTGGATCTCCGTGTTGTCCTTCCCAGTCAGGGGTTCCAGCGTCTAACTGTATTTTTCTGGTGAAAATCCGATTTGGTGAAATGTCGTCATAGCCGTCCTCATAGCCGTTGACAACAACTCGTAAATCGTCAGGATATTTTTCGAGAAATTTTACCAATTCTTTGACTGTCATTTTCTATCTCCTTTGGAATAAGGGCGATATTCTATTAATGCGGAATGACCAATGATAGCGACAATGCATACTATCAGTTCTCTTCCATGAAATTCATGAGTCCTCTCCAAATCCGAGTATCTCTAAATTCTTAGCGATAGTCTCATCCAATCGCCGTGCCTCTGTCATCTGTTCGGTCAATTTCTGTGTCAAGTGTGCTATTGTGGCCTCAAAGGGTTCGCTATCGTCCTTTTGCACTTCTGCCCCAACGTAACGTCCAGGCGTTAGGACGTTGGCGTGCGCTTGGACTTCGGCGAGCGTAGAACTTTTGCAGAAGCCAGGTACGTCTACATATTCCCCGGCACCCTCATCGCCACGCCATGCGTGATAGGTTTCAGCAATGCGTGTGAGTTCCGCACCCGTTAATTCTCGGTGGACGCGGTCAATCATCTTTCCTAACCTGCGAGCGTCTATAAAAAGCGTCTCACCAATGCGTTTCCGAAAACGGTAATTTTCTTTGTTCCTTGCGATAAACCAGAGACACACAGGAATTGATGTGGAATAGAAAAGCTGCCCAGGCAACGCCACCATGCAGTCCACCAAGTCGGCTTCAATAATGTTCTTGCGAATTTCGCCTTCGGTGGCGGTATTGCTGCTCATGGATCCGTTTGCTAATACAAATCCAGCAATACCGTTTGGGGCAAGGTGATAGATAAAATGTTGCACCCAAGCAAAGTTGGCATTGCCAGTAGGTGGGGTACCGTAAACCCAACGTTTATCTTCACGCAATCGGTCACCACCCCAATCGCTGCTGTTGAACGGCGGATTCGCGAGGATGTAATCAACTTTTAGGTCTGGGTGCATGTCGTCGTGAAAGCTGTCAGCGTGTTCCTGACCAAGATTCGCTTCAATGCCGCGAATCGCGAGGTTCATCAGTGCCAATTGTCGTGTTGTCGGGTTAGACTCTTGCCCATAGATAGAAATATCATCGCGCTGCCCGCCGTGTGCTTCGACGAACGCTTCGCTCTGAACAAACATACCGCCTGAGCCGCAACACGGGTCGTAAATCCGTCCTTGATAGGGTGCGAGCATCTCAACGAGGAGCTGCACAACACAGCGAGGCGTGTAGAACTGACCACCCCTTTTACCTTCGGCACTGGCGAATTGTGCGAGGAAGTATTCATAAACCCTGCCCAGTATGTCTTTTGAGCGATTCTCTTTTTCACCTAAACCGATTGTGCTGACGAGGTCAACGAGTTCACCGAGGCGTTGCTTGTCAAGTCCTGGGCGTGCGTAATTTTTGGGCAGAACGCCTTTGAGTCGTGGATTTTCCTTTTCAATTGCGATCATCGCGTTATCAATCAGTGTTCCAATTTCTGGTTGCTTGGCGTTTGCTTGTAAATATGACCAACGGGCTTCCTCTGGGACATAAAAGATATTTTCTGCCAAGTATTCGTCTCTGTCCTCTGCATACTCGAAACGGTCGAGTTCCTCTTTGACATAGAGTTCACTCTGAGGATTAGCAAGTTCTTGAAGCAGGAAATTGTGCTTTTCTTCAAAAGTGTCTGAAATGTATTTAAGGAAAATTAATCCCAACACGACGTGCTTATATTCAGCGGCATCCATGTTGTTGCGGAGTTTATCGGCTGCTTGGTATAAGGTCGCCTCAAAACCGAGCATTGCCCCGTTTTTATTCGTGTTTGTGTCTGATTTCTTTTTTGCCATAGCTTTTGGGTTGTTGGATTTCGTTATATCTATACGAATGTATCATCGGAAATCAGGGTTCTACGTATAAACTGGGAACCTCAGTCATTCACAACTCAACCCAGCCTATATCCACTCGGTAATCAATTATTGTTAAGATCAGGACTTACGCAAATTGGGCAAAAAACAGTGTATTTCCGTGATTTAACCCCCTAAGTCCCCCTTATCAGGGGGACTTTAAGAGAAAATGCGTAAGTCCTAAAGATAATATCACATTTAGCATAGAGATTCAACGATTTTAATTGGGGGGTATAGGCGTTGATTTCAGAATCATGGGGTTAAAGGGGTGGTCGGAAAACGTGGATTGGGAGGTGCGGTTTCATGAAATTTCAGAAAATAATTCGGTAATGCTATATTCTCCCATGCCCGGTAGGTGCGGTTTCCTAACCGCACCGGACTTCACCAATAAATTACCGAATTAATAAATTAATCTTCATCCAACCGCGTTTGGGAATATTATTCAACGCCCTGCGGATGGCGGCGGTGGCCAGTGGAGTCCGCGTTGACCTGATAAGGCCCGGTTGGGAGATGGACGATACGCTCGGTCAGGCAAGCCGACGAGTTTACCGTCTTGTATCCAGTCTTCATCGTCTCCATAGAGTTCGCCGATGAGATGGTTCGTCAGGCGTTCCAGTATTTCAGTATGGCCCGGTGAATCGGCGAGGTCGTTCAATTCCCTCGGATCCTCTTCCAGATCGAAGAGTTGCCGGTGGTTTCCGGTGGCGTAATAAATTAGCTTGAAACGTCCGTCATGAATCATTCGGGTCGCGCTGCCGCCTTCACCAATTTCGCCGTATAACCAATCGCGCTTTTCGTCACCTACCATCGGGATTCCATCTACGGTATCTGGAATGTCAATTCCTGCGAGATGGAGGAGTGTCGGCATGACATCCTGCCATCCGACGAGCCGGTCATCCACCCTATGATGTCCTACGCGTTCATCGCCTGCGGTGCCGACGAGCAGCATCGGAACATTGGCGGAATCCTCATAATAGAGGCGTTTTGCCCACATTCGATGATTTCCGAGCATGTCGCCGTGGTCGGAAGTAAACAAAAGAATCGTATTGTTCAGGAGTCCTTCCTCCCGTAAAGTTCCAATAACAACCCGCAATTGATGGTCGATATGTGTGCAGAGGGCATAAAATGCTTGGCGTGCTGAACGAATTTGATCTTCTGTGAAATGCTCGTCCTGTTTCTGGCGCGCCTTTAAAGGCAGGGGGAGTCGATCGGTTTGCTGCGCCCATTCGCCACAATAGGGCATGTCCACGTCAATATCGCGATACATGTCCATGTAGCACTGAAGGGGTGCTAAGGGTGGATGTGGATGGCAATAGGAAAGGAACCAGAACCCAGGGCGTGTGGGGTCGCGGCGTTTAATCGTCCGCACCATCTGCTGCGTGCTCCAGTTTGTGACGTGGCAGTCTTCAGGAAGATGCCACGGACGGTTGAGATAATCGTTGTTGCACATCCCGTGGGCGAACAGTTGACCCGCATAACCTCTGTCCCCGAGGAAAAGCTCATAGTCATCAACCACGCCGTGCTGCAATCTGCCTTCCTCACCTAACAGCACATCGTCGAAACCGATGCGATCACGCTGGGGATAGATATGCAACTTGCCAACAGCATAGGCTTGATACCCCGCATCCCGAAAGGTCTGTGCGACTGTTGGGAGTCCATTTAATCCCTGCCGATCGTTGAAAACCCTGTCTTTATGGGTGCGTGTTGTTGTGCCGGTCATCAGCGTTTTTCGCGCCGGAACGCAGACGGGACATTCGCTATAACCTCGCGTAAAACGGGTGCCCGCGCGAGCGAGTGTGTCCAGCGTCGGTGTTTGGATGGCTGGATGCCCATTGACACCTAATAAAGAGTTGGGCCAATGATCTGTCGAAATCAGGAGAACATGGGGTTTGTCACTCATGGCTGTCCTTTTTTATCGGTCATATTGCGTAAAGTAGAAGGTTACAATCGGTTCATTCGCATCATCTTATCAAAAGGTATGGCAATTGACAAGCAAAAAAGTTTACAATCAATCTCGTCCTAATGATAAATTCCTTGACTATATCTGCATCACTACAGTATTTGTGAGATAGGGGGAATCAAATTCTGTCATGCAGTGTGCGTCGCATCCTGGAACCGGAAAAAGGCGGACGGATAACGGTTTGTTTAATTGTATAGAGAGCGTGGCGACATCCTTCAGAATAGAGGTAATTTGAGAGGTCGAAGCATTACCGGGTATCGGAATGGTATCCAACCCTGTCCCGCAGACAGTGGAATAGAGGAGGAGACTGTCGAGGTTAAAGTGTCCCGCTGCGCTGCGTTTTCCCAGTCCAACATCTTCAAGGACTGGGAGCATCAATCCCGAATATCCACAGAGAGGTAATGAGAGTGATCGAAGGGTTCGCGTCAAACCAGCAGCAACTGTTAACGTGCCCCGTTCACCAAAGAAACCGGGCAGTTGGTGTTCCATTGCATAAGCGATACTCTCATCACCCATTGGCGCGGGTGACACGTCTATACCGACAAATTTCACGCCCCATTCCTGCGCAAAGGTTTCTGCGAGTGCGACAATCTTCTGTCCTTCGACTTCCATGAGCGTCTTCAGATTTTGCAACGCAATTTCCAGATTAGGGGCATCTGTGAAAGCCTGTTGCACAAGATCCGCCGCTTGCCATCCGATACCGAAGTTAGTTCGGGTGTCTTGCCAGAAGGCGGCTGGGAAAAAAGGGGTGTTTGGTGGACAATTCATCAAGGCTGCGAAACGAAGGTTCCCATAACCGGCATCGGTTCGATGCGCAATTTGCTGAATAACCTCAGCAGTACTTTCCGCTATCTCCGATGCGACATGTCCAGATGGCGTCGTAAGGGTAACAGTAGCGAAGAGGATCTCGCTCTGGATAATTACGTCAGCGAGGCAAGCAATATGCGTTTGGGTGTGCCGTTTTTCAGGTAGGATTGTCCCTAAGTTAAGAAACTCAATTCCGAATGCCCGTGCCTCGGATTCCAACCTTAAGATGGTATCTACGTCCCGATTCTCACCCCAAATTTGGCAACTTACACGAGTTGTTTGGACCTCGTAACCCTTCGCCTCAAAATAGGATTGACAGTCAGCGTTAAATTTTGCTGCACGTTGAAGTTGGTACGGCGAAAAAGGGAGTGGAATGCCTGTGGTAATCGTTCGGATTTTCATAGTGCTCGTATTCACCCATCAAGCATGATCTTCGCCATAAAGTCCTATATGCCGGTAACGATCGTATCTTTGTTGAATCAGTTGTTCGGGGGTCATCTGCATCAATTCAGTGAGGTGTTTACGGACTGCGCGTTTAACGCTGCGTGCAGCGGCTTCCGCATCCCTGTGTGCCCCACCGAGCGGTTCCCGAATAATCTGGTCAATAATCTCTAACTTGAGCAGATCTGGAGCGGTAGGTTTATACCCTTCGGTTGCTTCAGGAGCGTGTTCGCCTTTATCCTTCCACACGATACCACTGCAGGCTTCAGGGGGGGCGACACAGTAGACAGCGTATTCCATCATCAAGACGCGATTTCCAACTGCAATTGCCAAAGCACCGCCACTGCCCCCTTCGCCAATAATGACAGCAAGGAGTGGAACACGCAGGGTCATCATCTCCGCAAGATTTTCAGCGATCGCCATTGCTTGCCCGTATTCTTCGGAACGGAGGTCAAAATGTGCCCCTGGCGTATCGACAAAACATATTAAGGGGCGGTTGAATTTATCAGCTAACTGCATCAATCGTCTTGCCTTGCGGTATCCCTCCGGATGCGTGTACCCGAAATTCATCTCCTGTCGTTCTTCAAGATTCGTGCCTTTTTGCTGTGCAAGGTAGACAAGCGGTTGTCCGTCGAACCAGGCAACCCCCCCCACGAGTGCCCGATCGTCACCGTAGAGTTTATCGCTGTGAAGTTCAACATGTTCATCGAAAAGTGCGTTAATATAAAAGGGGGCTTGTGGGCGTTGCGGATGCCGCGCTAACCGGACTTTATCCCAGCGACTTAGCTTTTGGAACGTTTGCCGTGTAAGCGTATTCGTATTCTGCTTTAGCGCAGTCATCCCTTCTTTCAGGTCTAATTCAGGGTGTGCTTGCGCGAAGGCTTCCAGGTGCCCAAGGTGCCGTTCTAATTCGATAAACGGCTTCTCAAATTCCAGATCTGTCGTGTTCATATTTGTTGACTTTCGGCTTTCGGCGGCGGTTAAAAGATGTTTGATTTAATCAAAACCTCTTAACCGACCACCAATAACCATTCTTCTAACTGCCAAGTGCTGGCAGTCAATTGCTCTTAAGATTGACGTGCTTCGTTACGAAGCCCAATCCAGACACAAGCTCCCATCCCGAATAGCACAGCTGCAAACGGGAAGCCTGCAACGAGGGAGGCAGCCTGCAACGAACTCAGCCCGCCGCCAAGTAACAGCACGATGGCAACAGCTCCCTCAGCCGTGCACCAGAACACTCGGTGAGATACTGGCGCGTCAAGTTTACCCCCCGCCGTGATGGTATCAATGACAAGCGACCCAGAGTCGGATGAGGTAACAAAAAAGATGATCGTTAGCAGCATCGCGATGGAAGAGATCAGGGTCGTCATCGGCAGTTCGTCAAGCATTTTGAACAGCGAGAGTTCTGGCTTATACGCTTCGACAGTTTCTGTCACACCCGTGTAGTTATCACTGGTGATCTGATCCAGGGCAGTGCCCCCAAACGCACTAAACCAGATTAAACACAACAAGGTTGGTAGCAGGAGGACACCGATGATAAACTCACGCACCGTCCGTCCCTTTGAAATGCGGGCGATGAATGTGCCGACGAAGGGAGCCCAAGCGATCCACCACGCCCAATAGAACGTTGTCCATCCATGGAGAAACCCTGTGTCTTCGCGGCCGACCCAGTTGCTGAGGGGTCTCATCTTAGAGATATATTCAGTCAGTCCAGTGAATATACCTTTAAATATGGCGATTTTCGGACCGACGACGATGACAAAGAGTAGGAGCAAAAACGCGAGAATCACGTTTAATTGGCTGAGACGTTTGATACCTACATTCAGCCCCGTCAGCACGGAGATGAGCGCGGCTGCGGTTATTACAACGATCAGGACTACCATGGTGGTGTTAGTCGCGGGAATCCCAAAGAGATAGTCGAGTCCGGCGGTCACCTGCTGGGCACCTAAGCCGAGTGAAGTGGCGAGTCCGAACAAACTGGCGAAGACAGCGAGCGTATCAATGACATGACCCGGCCAGCCCCAAATGCGATCACCGAGCAAGGGATGGAATGCCGAGCGAATGGTGAGTGGGAGCCCCCGGTTGTAGGCGAAGAATGCCAGGGCAAGTCCGACGACACCGTAGACTGCCCAGCCGTGTATGCCCCAGTGAAATGTCGTTGCTGCAATACCGATAGCTGTATCGGTGTTTGCTTCACCTCCGAGCGGAGGACTCATAAAGTGTTGGACGGGTTCTAAGACCCCGAAGAATAGGAGCCCGATACCAATGCCAGCTGCAAAGAGCATGGCGAACCAAGTGAGGTTGGAGTATTCAGGAACGGCATCCCGCCCGCCGAGTCGGACCTTGCCCAATGGGGAGACAATCAGAAATAGACAGAATACCACAAGGAGGTTAACAATGTCCATAAACCACCAGTCGAAATTTGTGGTGAGCCATTTTCGGGTGGCACCGAAAAGGTTTGTTGCACCTTCCCGGAAGACGAGGGACCCGATGACAAAAATGACGATGGCGATTGAGGAAATGAGAAAAACCGGAGTCAGCCCAAATATCTTGGTGTCGTTCTGGAGGTGTTTTCCTTCTTCGTGCATTTTCAAAATTCTCCTTTTAGAGTTGATTTGGCGGTTTTTCAACCGCGCACGGAATGGAGTGTGCACTTACAAAATGCACACCCACTGGAAGGTCGCGTAGCCGATTAGAAATAATAACCGAAGTTAAAGTTAAGGCGCCAATGCCATACGTTATTTCCGTTGGCACCAACGTGACTAACTCCTGTCAGGATATTTCCGTAGTCATCTCCCGTGTTGCCCACAAAAAAGTTGCCATTCGAAAGTGCCAGATCACTGTAGACATATAATGCTCCCAAGATTGTCCAACTTGCACCGAGCGTCACGAGGGTGCTGGCGTTGTAGTCATCTACAGTTTTGAGGATAGTGCTCCATTCCGCATACGGGGTAAGGCTGTCAACCCATGAGATACTTGAGGTATCTATACCGCCGTATCGTAGCGAGAGCGCAGGTATTAATCCTGTTGAGGCGATGGGCCATGCAAAGTCGTAAGCCCCCATCGGAATTAGGTCCCCAGTCCCCCAAGGGGTTTTATCGGTGATATTATGGGCGTAATAGGAGAATTGTGAAAAGAGTGTGAAATCTGCGAACGAGTTCTTGATGTGTCCGGAAAACGCATAATGGTTCCCACTATCGTCATCCCCAACATTTGTTCCCGCCAATAATCCGTATTGCAGCGACACACCCACGTCTGCGATGTTTTCAAGTGCGTAGATGGCGCGGAGATTAAATTGATGTCGCTCATCAAACCCGTTTTCCCCAGCCCCCCACTCAACGGTGCCTTTGGCATCGGCTTTTTCTTCCCATTTGACAATGTCATAACTGTATCGCGAACTCGCCAGGCTGCCATACTGTATCAGCTGAGGGTCGCTCATAGGATAGTAACCGACATCGAGCGTGAGTTTATCAAAGGTAGTGTTCCAGGTGACTCCTAAGTCCATGTCGTCGGCGAGTCCTACGTAAAAATGTTGGTCAAAAAACCAACTCGTCGAAACACCATAGGCGGTCGGACCGAAGGGAACTCGCACAATACCCGCCTTAACTGTGCCAGAATCACCGAGTTTATACCCTAACCATGCGGTGTGTATCATGCTGTAGCCATCATACCACCGGTATTCAAGCCGACTGATGATGTTGTTATAGTCCAAATCAGCATTGAGGCGGAATATCTCAAGGTCAACATCCCCGATCTTTTCACCTCGCGGATGTGGAGCATCCTCACTGCCATAAGCACCATAGGCGTAGTTGACACGCATTGCTCCGCCGACTTTAATCGGACTCTTCTTGGGTGCCGGAGCCTCAACAGCCTCTGCTGTATCTTCGGTTGTATCAGCAATGGCATAAGCAGAAGCGATTAGCAAAATCGCAATGCTGAAGCCGAAGATGTATTGATATTTTCGATTTTCTATAAAAAACAAATTCATGAAACCTCTATATTTGTGCACGAGCCTTTCCTCCTCAGTAAGGTGACGCCGTCCAATAAAATTTATTCAAACTCTCGATAACGCCCGAAGTAGCAACTTAAGGTTATATAACCCAAGTTGATAGTTTGTAGCATAACCTATTAGGGTGTGCATCTCAGAACGCAAACTGAAAGTTTACGCTACAAAACACCTACCCATAATGACCCATTTCAATGAAAAACGGTATCTGCATGCCGAAATCTTGTAAGTAGCAACTTGGGTTTATATAGTGATAACGCAAGTTGCTATCTATAATATTTTAGACAGGCGGACAGCATGCCTCATCCAGAACGGTTCACGCATTCTATATTTTCACATACGTTAAGAGTATATATTACTAAAAACTTCATGTTTTGTCAAATTTTAAATCGTTATATCATTATAAAGTCAACGGATGTAGAGTGAACACAATTTTCGAGACTTCAAAAGTGATAATAAATCAATTTTGTTTTTTTCAAAAAAATGAAGTCTATATCTAACTATATGGTAAACCAGAAAAATGGACCTTATTGCATCTGCCCCATACCCTGCATCATCGCAAAAATTTGGATGAGTTGCCTGAAATCGCCGAGGGTCAGCAGAAGTTCCGCGCCGATGCCATCGTCTTGGACTTTCGCGGAAAAACCGATGCTATAATGCTCTGGCAAATTCATAAACATTCCCGACATCATTTGCAATGCGGCTGCACCATTCGGATCCGCTACCTTCGCAATAATGGGTAGGAGACTTTTAACCAGGGTTATTGGAGAAATAGCAAAAAACAGGTTACTCTCCAAGCCTAAAGCCGTGACCAATTTTTCATAACTCGGTTCCCCAGAGAAACTGGGGACAGTCGCCATCCCTGCTCTGTTGTCCAGGTTCATCTTTAGGAGTTCAGGGCTGCCCGTCACTATAAATAAGTGATCATCAGTAATAGCATAGTACCAATGCCATTCCTGTGGCATCAACCCGGCAGCCTCGGGTGGCATCGTTCCGAAAGCACTACCGAAATTTGGAAAGACGTAACTTTTAATCTCAACGCCATTATGCATCATGGGTTCGCCTGGATGCGCCCCTTTGTACATGTCCAGATTAGCACTATCGCCAATCATGTTTCGAGCGAATGCCATTGAGTCTTGGAGTTGTTTCAGTAACGCCTCTTCCATGTAGGCTTTTGCGCTTTGTTTATCTCTCAACTCATAGATAACTAAATAATCCGGGAGGATACTGCTACCGAAATTGATAGAGAAAGCCCATTCTTCACCGAGAGCCTCGTAAAAATCGTTCATCTGTTTGGTAAGGGACGCGAGCATCTCAGTCTGTTCCGGGTTGGAGTCCTGTGCAAGTATTTTCAGCCAGAACATGCTCATCTCAATCAGCAGTTCGGGTGTCCCCTGAAGGGCACCGTTCGTGAATGCCGGGCTTGGAAGTTCGTTAAGGAGGGTCAATTCGTTGGGAGCCATCCCTTTTAACGCGTTCTGAATTCCGCCATTGCTCTGGAACTTCAGAAATGGAGAGAGTTTCACATCGGTGCCTTCTACTTCCAACGTGGCACTCAGAGATTTCAGCTGCTCAATAAAATCTATCGCGCCAACGAACATACTTTCAAAAATGGGCGATGCTGCCATGGCTGCAGGATCGCTTTCAAGGCTGTCCTTCATTGCTTCCGATTCACCCTTCAGTGCCACGCTCAACAGAGGCGCGATTGATTCCAGATTAAAGTGGACTGCGAGCTGTGCAGTCCCTCCTGATACCTCAGCAAGGAAAGTGCTATAATCGGGATCGGTTGTAACAGCGGGTTTTGTTTTCTTATAGGTGTCGATAACGTTTTCACAGACTTCAGAGGACTGAGAAAAAATGAGGATGTTATCTATAATGGCGAAGCTACCGCCCCCACCAGCGGCGTTCCAATAGGTTACGCCGTTATACTCTATAGATGCCCTGCCCTCGCTCTCGGCATCAATGACCTGTTTCATAGCCGCAGGATCAGTGAGATGCACGGTTGCGGAGAGATCGTGTGGGTGCAAGGAGGTCATGAAGATGGCAAAATCTTGATTCATATCCAGCCCAATTTCCTCCAATTCACTAAGATTCTCAAAGCCAGCCCCAAACGTATTTGCTAAAATTTTGGCGATGATCTCCGGATTTTCAGCGGTCGGCATCAAGTCCATCGCCAACATGTTAACCCGATCGTTTAACGCATTCAAACTCGGACAATAGATGATTCCCGCTGTGTGTTCCGGTATCAGATGCAACACGCTGCTGTCTGGAATCTCTACCAGCGGCATTGCTTCTTCAGGTTCGACTTCACGATGCGTTTCCTCTTCAGCTGTATGGGGGTCTTCGTGTGTTTCCTCCGACGATTCGCTATGTTCATCAAGGTCTTGTTCTATGGTCTGTGATTCTTCTTGTTTTTCCTTTGGTTCTTGTTGTGCTATAGGGGCTTCGGTGGTAATTGGGGCTGGAGGGGGCTCTTTTGCGCTGCAACCAACGAATATCAACGTTGTCAGGAACACTAATGCAATCAGGGGTAAAAACAGACGTTTCTTCATTATCAATTTCTCCTGAGGTGTGAGACAACCTATTGGTATATCCACACCAAATTTATAGTATTAATTTTGGGTTTTTGATATTTTTTCTTGGAGTGCATTAATTTCCGCATTGGAAGTCAATACACCGATTTCGACTTCATAGTGCCTACGGCCACCGGGTTCGATATATTGTAGAGCACCCCGTTCGCGTTCCTTTGCCCTGCCTTCTACCCTGCAATTCGAGGGTTCTAAACCGAAGACATAGCTGCCTTCGCCACACATCTTCCACTGGACAAAATGTGGAAACTGCGTTTTGTGATAGCGGACCGATACACCGATACCTTGCCCACCGTTAAAATTGCGGTTTACAAGCGCGACGTGGATGTGGTTATCAACATCTGGTTCCATTTCGTGATAGAAAACTTCTTCTTGAAAATCGACAGTTGGCGGTTCGCAGAGATTATAATTGTTTAGATTTGCGGCAGCTTGTTCATCTCGTGGGGTCACTTGTGACGAAGGGGCAATCAATTCGCTGTTTTGGGTAAGGATTGGGAATCCGATATTAATATGGAAGAGGTACATGTGAGGTGAATCTTGGTATCCCACGTTTTCGACGATATCCTCAATATGCAACGTCCGAGAACCTAATTCGGTCCAAATTCTACGGGTGCGAATGAGATTTTCACCCAACGCGGCGGTTTCTCTCACCTTGCCCTGCGCCCATAGCATATAGCGCTGTCCTTCCCATCGGCTGTCCACCCAAACGTTTTTGGCAGGGATATGTGAGACTCTGCCGTGAAGCCCGAATGCCTCATCGTCATCTTCTCCGGGGACACCCACTTGTCGCATACCGCAAGTTGTCAGCAAGCCGCCATAAAACCCTCGTAGCCACCCCAGCCCCTCTGGTTCATAATGTGCCGGACTGACATCGCCTGTACTCGAACGCCAACAGAGCGGGATGCCCTGATATTCTGCATACGATACATCCAAACCGCGACTGGGTAGCACGGTGAAATTAAGACCGCTACCGGTTCGGAAGTCGATAGCGTCAACGCCCTTTTCGTTGCCATCCGTTAATTGGTACATTTTGGCATGGGCAATTTGCGATACATCTCCGACGTGGCGAAGCAGTTGCATTCTGTCATAGGTTGCTCCATATAAGTTTATCAAATGGGATTCCCCTTTCTGGTGCAGCTTGATAATTTCTATTCAAGGGCGTTGCCTTCAGGCACATGTTAAGAAGGTAGGTCACACTTTCTGTATTCCGTTGCTGAGAGAAAATTATAGCATATATGGGAAAAAAAAGCAAGTTTTTCGTTTCAGTATCGGTAGAAATAATCACGTGATGTTCATCTTCTTTCAATAGCATTTCAGTTGCTACGATTTGAGTCTTGTGGTATTCTTAATACTGTTGAAAACGAGGTGTACTAACTGGAAAATTCTGCTGTGACGAATGCCTTCACGTAGAATATTTGATATTAATCTTAATCTGTGGGTGATTTATAGTAAAACCAAAAATAAATAGACATTTGTCCCTCCCTTGGTAGGGTTTTTGCTAGGTAGTGTTTACATTGTGGCTCCGGATCCAGTCATGGCAAGGCTTCCATAGTTCTGCAATATCCATTTGATCTATAGACGTAAATTCTGATAGGCACTGACTTCCGGACGATTTTGATGATGGAATGTAAACACAACGTAGGGTGTTTCCTCAATTTCTTCAAGGTTTCTAACCTCGCCGGTGCGGAGTGTCTAATTAATTCTAAACTTTACTCTAAAAGAAGATTCTCTATGATTGAAACTGTAAAAAACAAGGTTGAGCAGATTGTTGAACAGGCTTGTGCCGCTGATACGAATATTTTCGGTTACGACATTTGGACCCACCATATCCTACCAGTCGTTCATAACGCAAAACAACTCGCCCCACGCTTTGATGCTGATCCCGAAATTGTGGAATTTGCGGCGTTACTCCACGATTACGCCAGCATAAAGGACGAAGCACTCTATGCGGATCATCATATCCATGGTCCGATTGAAGCAGAGAAACTGCTTAAGCGTTTCGGCTATCGAAAAGAGAAAACGGAAGCTGTCAAGGACGCTATTGCAACACATCGAGGAAGTGTAACAGTTAAACATCGGAGTGCAGAGGGAGCGTGCCTTGCCAATGCTGATGCCATGTCTCACATTGAACAGGTGCCTTCACTTTTGTACTTGGCTTATGTTCATCACGGAATGGGAATTGATGAAGGTAAAGTATGGGTCAAAGCAAAACTGCAACGGAGTTGGCAGAAACTGCAAGAAGATGTCCAAGACATGGTTAGAGACAAGTATGAAGCCGCTTTGAGGATACTCTGACATAAATTCCATATAACCCTTTTCAAGGAGGTTCACCAATGAAAAAAGAACATATTGTTTCGCGCAACCCAAAAGTGATGAATGGAGCCTTAGTTTTCGCTGGTACCCGTGTACCCGTCGAGATTTTAATTCAACATCTAACGGCAGGGGACTCACTCAACAAGTTTCTTGATGACTTTCCGACGGTATCTCAAGAACAGGCTGTCGCGTATCTTGAGATGACATTAGAGGTTGCTGATGCGCGTGTTGCTTGATGAAAACCTACCGCATCAACTGTGAGAATTATTTGAATACAACATCGAAGTGTTCTCAGTGAGTTATCGTGGTTGGCAAGGAAAAGAAAATGGTGAACTGTTGAGAATCGCAGCGAATGAGTTTGACGCTTTTATCACAATGGATCGAGGTATTCCCCATCAACAGAACTTAGGTGAAATTAATATCGGGATTATATTGTTGGAAGCGAAGAGTAACCGTTTTGAAGACCTTGCCCCGTTGATTTCTGAAGTCAATGCTGTACTGAAAACACTTAAAAATGGGCAAATTGTGCATGTAAGACTCTAATAACTCATTATTTAATGGTGTGAGTACCGTGTATATTCATGTTAGAAATCTATGAAAAATTCAGCAAAGATTATGTGAATAAGGAAAATTTATTAAATGCTTAAATTCAGCGAATTGAAAAGAGTTCCATTGCGTGAAAAATGGAAACATGAAGCGAGTGAATTCACACCGTGGATGGCAGAACATATTCAAATTGGGACGTAACTAATGCAAACGAAGGAGTCACTCATTAACAGTGAATGCGAAATTTCTATGACTATTAACAAGGTTCACTGGTTTCTCGATCTGTTTGATGAACTCGGTATTACAGTTTGGGTTGATGGTGGATGGGGTGTTGATGCACTATTGGGCGAATGCACTCGGAAGCACCAAGATCTGGACATCATGATTTCATGGGAAGATTCAGCAATACTCACCGAGGCACTTTTCGCTCGAGGCTTTGTTGATATTCATACCGATGATCGTAAAGATCGAAACTTCGTGATGGGACATCAATTGCATGGGAGGATCGATTTTCATGTCATCGAACTTACCGAAGGCGGCGGCGCCATCTACGGTCCCGGTGAAATCGACTGGGTAATCACCGAATCGGAGTTGAGTGCTGTTGGTCTTATTGGAGGGCGGGCGGTCCGGTGTTTATCAGTAGATTACCAAGTCCGTTCGCACGTTGGTTACACGTTGCAAGATACAGATTTTGCTGATATGCAAGCACTGCAGGAGAAATTCGGCGTTAAGTTGCTTGCTGAGCAGATTAACGTTTAGCAAAACAATTATGCCATAGGGAAGATAGGCGAGGTTAGGAAACCTCGCCTACCAGGTAGGGAATCTTCCTGAAAAAGTCGAGGGCGGAAACCTCTCTTACAGGTCTCTTAATGCTTCCAGAAGAGCGTAACAACACCCGCAATCATCAAAGCGATAGACCATAACAGATCCATGTTAAACCACGCCTTACGAAGCAGCGCAAGTCCCACCACCTCGTAAACGATAATTGCTACAATCCCCATCACGACGAAGAAACTGAGCGTATGCACCCCAACTGCCGACAATAACATCGTCGCGTTGTGTGCCATGCTTGCAGGAGCGTGGTGCATGTGCCCGGATGCCTCGGCAACGGGGGTTCGCAATAGAAGCGGTGCCAGCATCAAACCCGCCCCGTGAGCGGATGCCATCAGAAATGACCAAATCGTTAAGTCTTTGAAGTTAACACGCATCCCGACCCACTTCGGATGCCGCGCTCGGAAAAACTTATAGACGCCAAAACCGAACAATACGGTTGCACAGGCGATACGCAGCACGTCTTCTTGGAGTTGTTGCTGTGCTAAGGCAATGACGAAAACCACAACTGCGATGGATATTGCGTGTCCGAGTGCCATTGGGAAGAGCGCACCGATAACTGCACTTCTCCGCTTTTCTTGCATGCCCAATGCGACAGCAAAAAGCCATCCCATCCCCGGATTAATACCGTGAAATACGCCGAGGAGCGTATAGCTTAACCATGAAACAGTATCCATAAAAAAATATCTTTCCAGTGATATATAAGGGTGCGACAAGAAAACTTGTGCACCCTGTTTTTAAACGGTATTGTAGTGACATGCTCACTTCGGGAATGAGATTGGAAATCTCCCCAGGGCACCCATCAGGAATACCATTTGATTCTTATGAGTAGCAAAAAGTATCGGAAGAACTATCTCCGCCCTGCAACCGAATCTGATGGGCGCGACTCTCGCCGAAGTCTACAAAGAAGTCGGGATCCAGTTCCAATCCACCGTCTTCTCCGTTCACATCCGCCTTCACCATCCATCCGTTGGCACCGTCGGGGTAGAATTGATTATCCCATGCGACGTAGAGGGAATTGGTGAAGTAAAGACGTTTGCCATCTCGACTCAATTCAACCATCTGTGGACCGCCACTCACGGGTCCCGCAGCCGGATGCGGATGCGATTTTGTAATCCCACCTATTTCGATAGTTCCTGTATGCTTTGGATTAAATGGATCCGAAACGTCGTATTGCAACATCTCTCCGGTGCCCCAACAGGAGACATACAGGAATCGGTCATCCAATGAGAGGATGTGATCAGTGACAAGGGGCGGGATCATCCCTATATCTTTCAAAGCAGGTGGCAAGTCATCTGGATTTTCAGGTACCTGTGCCGGAATATCAATAATCTTTTGGATATCCCAGTGGTCTCCATCTTTATACCACGTCCAAATGGAACTCGACAGATCGTTCATATTAAGCACGGCATTGACGAACCCATACGCTTTGGTCGGATCGTGTGCAGGACGTAATTCCAAGATCATCTGATAATCATCGCCCAAGTCCAGGGTCTGAATGTTTTTCCGATGCCGGATGTCCCAGATATGAATCTTATGACCGAATTTGCGCGCCCCTAAATCTTCAAGGCTCACCCCATTTTCGATCATCGCTGGCGTGCCCCACTCACTGGTAACGGCAATGTCGTAACCCAAGTGCCACCAGAAATCATAGGACAGGGATTGAGGACCGCGTTCTACTTCCCACTGTCCCAGAATATTGAAGTTATAGTGATCCATGAGGAAAATACCCCCAGGTCCTTCTTCAGAACCTGCTGAAGCCAAAGCACTGACATAAATGCCTTCAGGACCACAATGGACTGTATGCGGACGGGTATATCCGGAACGCGACTCAACTTCACTGGCATCCAACGTTTTAATGAGTTTCGGTGCCTTTGGGTTCTCCTTGACATCAAGGATATAGATATGAGAACCGCGCAGTGCTGGCACAACAAGATAACGCCGTTCTACATAGGGGTGTGGTGCGTAGGGACAGAGTGCTGCACTACACGCATTCCAACCGAAGTGGTGGATTTCATCACGAACACCGAGCTCCAGTCTATGGACCATCTGGCCGTAGGTGTCAGACGCTTTGTTGAGGTCAACCACACACATAGCGTCGGGGTTGCCGTCATCTCTCGGCGCAGCGACATAGGCGACATCTTCAATTGGTGCCTCAATCGCCATCTTTGGGGACGGATAAAAGGTCGGATCGGGTCTCCACTGTTGTAACAAAGTTATTTCTCCTTAATTTAAGAGTTGTCAGTTATGGGTTATTAGTTTTCGGCGAAAGAGTGTCTCTTTTATCATTCGCCTTCCGGGTGCCACCGCGTTTGGATACATTGCCCCTGAAGCGGCTCTTAACTGACGATTATTCCGCGTCGTTTTGTGCGCGGTCGAGCCAGCCAGGCAGTTTGATGCTCTCAGAGAGCTGCCACGCAGTTAAGTAGAGTGAAGCCGTCCAACGCACTCCTTCACGCGCTCGAGCATTTGTAAAATCAACCACTGCAGGTGTCGGATCTTTCAAGTTTTGCCAGTCTTTGACAAGTTCGTAAACGCCGCCTACGAAACTGAATTCCGCTTTAACCTGCTTTACGATTGCTGGCATTAAGTCGCCAACGGCTTCAATCTCTTGTGCTTTCGCGAGTTCTGTCGGATCCAGTTTCAACATTTCAATGGCTGAATCCACTTTTTCATGGATACCCGCATGTAAGCGCGTTCCGTCCTCCTGAACAATACCATCGAAATGGATTGTCAGGTGCAGCGGTTGACACATATCCTGCGCATAGTGAGATAAGAATCCCGCATAGAGAAAGCATTTGTACTGAATCATCGGATTGTCGGGCCACTTCCGGTACTCCGCGAAAGCGAAAGCGAGTCTTTCTGTCCATTCTGCCACCGCATAGGGGAGTGTACCAACCGTCCGCGGCGTCAGTCCCAACTCAGCACACAACTTAATGTGTGCCTCGCGTCCCTCTGGAATCGGGTGATCTTTTAGCAATTCTACATCAATGTAATGTTCACTGTATTCAGCCTGTCGCGCGTGTGGTAGGCTACGATTCTTTGATAGATCTGGGTCGTAGGCGCAGTGAGCGATCATTTTTCCGGCGGCTCGAAAAAATTCTGGCATCTCTTCGGGAAGTACCTGGGTGGATGCCCGTGTCATGATATCGTGTCCACCGCCCCACCATGCCCACGCAGGTGTAGTGAGAAATATCGAAAATAGAATAAGAATATTATAGAAACGTTTCATTTTTTAATTTTCCCTTGCGGTTCGTTCAGGTGAATTCGTTAAATACCGTCAATCGACGTATATCCGCCTGCGTGTTTTTGCGAATCAGAATCAACGGTATGAAGCCCGTGTGGGCTTCCCCGGGTATGAATGCCGTGTGGCATTCCCCGGGGTATTTCTGCGTATTGTTGCAGGCTACAATCAAATTACCGATAAAATTGTTAGTCCGCTGCCAAATATTCTGTGTGACTCGTTTCCTGCCATTGGAACTGGAGTTCAGCGGTTTCATGGGGCTTGAACGCTGTCGCAACTGACGCTACAGCGGGGCCGATGATGTCAATGTTGCCGAGATCTGCGGTGCCGTATCCTAACGCATTGGCATAGTGGAACAACCCTATCTCCAACGGCTCAAATCCCATCGCTTTGGTCGTAACTGCGTCCGCTGCGAACACATCTCCGCTTGCCACTGCGATACCGAGAGGCACAGAATCCGTGCCACCGGGTCCGTTGCCTTGTAACCCAACCGTGCCATCAACAATAGCGATGTCGGGCTTAAGGTGGCGTGAGAGGCGAAGTAGGTTGATATTCAACGTCTGCGCTTCACGTGGGAGCACTCGGTCTGCGTGACTGTGGTAGCCGTGCATTTTAATCCGATCTTCCTTATGCAAGGTGCCCATAATCATATTCTTCATAGCGAGCGTTACAACACCAGCATCATGTGTTTTCGCAATAGCAACAGAGAGAGTACAGGGACAATCCAATACTATCTTCGGCATCCTCACGGTATCCTCATTACGTTCAGCAAGAAAGACCGTGGTTTCTACCCATTCGGTTTCCTGATGCAAATCCACGAGCCGGATTGGGAGATCGTATTCGGCTTGAAGGGCTTCATACCCGAAAACTTGGAATGCCTCGCCAGAGAATGCTTCATTCGCGCCCTCAGCGACAATTATCTCTTTTGGCGGATGTGGTGTGCTCAGCAGAAAATCAATCGCACCGCGCATCGCATCAACGTGCGAGGAGGCGAGTTGATTCGTGCTGGAGAGGAAATTCGGTTTTAACAACACCTGCTCACGAACTTTCGGTGTGAGCGCCTCGCGTATATTGTCCAACGCTTCAAAAACGTTAGAACGCCGCCTGCCGGTTTTGGCAAGCCCAACTTTCGTACCCATCGGTTCCTCCTGACCTTTTGTGGGTGCTCCTAATCTTTCCCGATGTTCTTTGTTCATACCGAAAATCCGATCTTGCCTTCAATGAGAAGCGGGGAAAATTAGAGCAGAAATCCAATCGTTAAAAGTTTTTTAATCAAGAATCTGCCTTAGAAATCCTCCATGTTTTTCTAAGAGTGTGTTCGCGTCCGTTGGATTCAGTCCTTTTGTGAGCATTACAATAGCGAGTTTGGCGCGACCGTCTGCTCGTGCTAATGTTGCCTCAGCCACCGCGGCATCAACCCCAGTGACGGCTTGGACAATCCGAACGCTCCGCGCGACCAATTTCGTGTTAGAGGCGTGGACATCTACCATCAGGTTGTTGTAGACCTTACCCAGTTTGATCATAGAAACAGTCGTCAACATGTTCAGAACCAGTTTCGTGGCTGTCCCTGCTTTCAGTCGGGTCGAGCCTGCAATGATTTCTGGACCGACAATTGGTGTGATGAAATGCGTCACCCAGTTTTTCAATTCCTCAGGCGGTGGAACACAGCAGAGAAATATTGTTGTTGCACCAATGGTATGCGCCTCTTTCAAAGCACCTATCACGTAAGGGGTCTGTCCGCTGCTTGCGATTCCGACAAGCACATCTTGCGATGTGAGGTGTCGCTCTCGGACAGCCCGCATGCCACTGTCGGGTTTATCCTCTTCTCCTTCCACCGAGCGACGTAAGGCGATGTCCCCACCGGCAATTATCCCTTGAACCATTTCCGGGGACGTGCTAAAGGTCGGTGGACATTCAGAAGCATCCAACACCCCGAGTCTACCGCTCGTGCCAGCACCGGCATAAAAGAGTCTGCCCCCAGTGCGGAAGGCAGCAACGCATAATTCAATGGCATCTGCAATCGCTTCGGACTCCGCTTCTACTGCCTCCATCGCTTTCCGGTCTTCTTCATGGAAAATCCGGACGATTTCTGGTGTTGACTTCAGATCGATGTCAACAGAATTCAGGTTTTGCTGTTCCGTTTTTTTAATTATCCCTTGCGGTTCGGTGAGGCGGGTTTAGATATTGACGTGCCTTTCCGTATATCTGAAGAAACGCCCCAGCAAAAACCCCTCCATTTCATTACGGGCTAACGTTTTAAACTGTTAAACTAAAGCCTATTAACCTGACACAGGGTCCTTCTGCAAACTTGCTTGTGCTAACAACACGGCACCGTAGGCCGGCTCATGTTTCGGGAGTTGCACCGATGCCGTTGGTCGGATCCTCGCAAACCGGTGTCGGAGTTTGTCGGCGAACATCCTTTGATGGATGAGATTCCCACCACTGAGAACAATATCAAACGGCTCTGTGAATTCTAACTGTTCAATTACACTGACTGCGGCACAAACGAGTTCATCAGCCGCTTCGTCAACGATGTCTTCAGCCACTGTATCCGTTATGCGGACAGTCTCAAATACCACCGCTGCTAACTGCGCAATCGCATCTCGACTCGCGGCGTGCGTCCACCGAATCAGTTCGCTCGGTTCGTTGAGTTCAAGTCTATTGAGGATTCGGTCTGTCAAGTCGGTTGGATCACCTCTGCCGTCAGCAGCACGAGCGACGGCTTGGAGTCCCTTTATCGCAATGGCGTAACCACTCCCTTCATCTCCAAGGAGGTATCCCCATCCACTCGCGCGGGCTTCTCTCCCATGGGTATTGATGCCGTAGGCAATCGCACCCGTTCCAGAGATGACGATTACACCTTCCTGTTTCTCCGTGCCACCCACGAGAGCGATGTGTGCGTCGTGGGTTAATATCCGATTTTGGCAGATGCCGAGTTCATCACAGATCCGTCCAATCACTTCTCGGTCTGCGGCGCGTCCCAAACCAGCCATACCCAAACAACACTGAACAGGACTCCCTAATGGAACACCTGCTTTTTCGTGAAGCTCCGCGATGATATTTTCCAAAACCGCTTGTGTCTCTGCCTCACCAACGACGTGGTAATTTGCGGGTCCTGATTCCACTTCTGCAAGGGGGTGCCCCGTTTCTGTTGCCAGAATACCTGTCGTTTTCGTTCCACCGCCATCAATTCCAATGATGTACATGATACTTTGGAGTAATATCCTTGTAAGAACTTGACAATTCGGCTTGCATCCTCTATAATGTAGTTTACACGATTTAGCAAATAGTTGCAAATAAATTTTTACAGTAGGTGCCTCAAAATGCAGAATAGAAACTACATCGCGCTCATCATTTTATGTGGAACGCTTGTATACTTCGGTTGCTCCCAAGATACGGTACAATTTGAATGGCGACAACTTGAAAGCGGAACGGGTGAACATCTTTACGGCATCCATTTTATAGACACGAAACACGGATGGGCAGTCGGTACTGGTGGAACGGTACTCTCTACGGTTGACGGTGGAATCTCTTGGAAGGTGGCTTCCATTTCACACGCCACGCTGACACAGGTTAATTTCGCCACCCCAAACAACGGCTGGACAGTCAGCATTGGACAGGTGCATTACACCGGCAGTGGGGGCGCCTCGTGGAACTTGCAACATCAAGCACGCGGGATCGGTAAGACCCCGCCTGGCATCTTGGATCTTCATTTTGTTGATACGACGCATGGCTGGGCAGTTGGCGGGAAAGGGACAGTGCTCAAAACAGAGAATGGCGGAAGCCGTTGGGAAAATCAAAGGGATCTGTCAAATAAACATCTATGGGGTGTGTATTTTGTCGACCCAGCACACGGGTGGATTGTCGGTGAGGAGGGTGAAATTCTCCATACTCAAGATGGCGGAAACCGGTGGGTTCAACAGCGAAGTAACGCCGAGCAGCCTTTATTCGCTGTCCATTTTGTAAATGTGACGCACGGCTGGATTGTCGGGACAAACGGCTTGATTCTCCATACCACTGATGGTGGCATAACGTGGGTTCGACAAAAAACGCCTGTGAATCAGACTTTGCGAGACATCGCCTTCCGAGACGAAAAACGCGGATGGGCAGTCGGTGAAAACGGCTTGATCCTCCATACAACAGACAGTGGTAACACCTGGAATCGCTATCCTACACCTGCTCAGCATAACTTGCAGGATATCCATCTGCAGAAAAATGCCGGGTGGATTGTTGGGGCAAAGGGGACTATCCTACGGGGACATTAGGATTCAAGCCCTATGCGCGTCCTAAATTAATCGGGTTTGTAGAGCCAAATTCCAGTGATTCAGCTCTACTCGTCCAGTGAATTTCTAACTATAGGCTCTATTCGCGCGGAAGTGAAACTGTATCAGGAACAACGATCTCGCCAGCAATGATCTTTGCTTTCAATGATTCAACGGTCGCTATCATGTCGTCCGAAAGCAAGGATTGGTTGTGTTCATCGACGGCATAACTCACACTACCATCCTTGAGTCCGAAGTATCGGATACCTGCCATAAAATTTTCGTCAACGGCTTCTCGGATGATGTGCTCCACAGAAGTTGAAATCTCTTTGGTCATACTCGTTAGGACAATGCCTGGGGCAAGATGGTTACCGTTGGAGTCAACCCAAATTATAAATTTTTGTTGTTCTTGGGCGGCTTCAAGGACCCCTTGACCCGACCCACCCGCGGCGACGTAAATTACATCAATACCGCTTTCATATTGTGCCAACGCCAATTCTTTTGCTTTTTCAGGTTGACCGAAACCGGTTACATCCTCGCTGATGTATTCTACGGAGATTGTTGCATCTGGATTGATCGCTTGAATTCCGGCGACGTAACCCCCTTCAAACTCGCGTAACAACGGAACATCCACTCCACCAATATAACCGATTTTACCGCTCTCTGATTTTAAAGCCGCAATTGCTCCAACCAGAAACGACCCTTCATTGGATTTGTAGTTCACGGAAGCCACATTTGGAATATCAAGGACAACATCAAAGATTGCAAATTGGACATCAGGAAATTCAGGCGCTATCATCGCCAGAGGCTCTCCCATCTGATAGCCCGCTGTTAAAACGAGGTCCGAATTTTGTGCAGCTTCTCTTAACAACATTTCTGACACCGTCGCATCGTCTTCCACCCCGCTAACCTCAGTGAGACTAATTCCAAGTCCTGTCTCTGCTGCTCTTACACCGATATGGAAGGCATCACAGTAAGCCGCTGAGCCAACGCAATCGCTGGGATATATCATGGTTACGCGCAGTGGTGTTATATCTGTTTCACTCGGTGGTTCAGTGAGAATAACATCCTGAATTGTCTCGCAACCACAGATGAAAATTAACCCGAACGCTATAAAAAAGTATTTGTTAAAAATGATAAAATTCTTCACATTTCCTCCCGAAAACACTTTGCCGAAATATAAAGTTTGAAAAATTTTGCTTCGTTAACGAAATGGACCCATTTTGGTCTCACAGGAAACATTCCTCACAAACCTGATACGGGTCATTGGTGTAAACGCGATAAATGACACGCCCCGAAAAATTGAGCATATCTTTCATTCTGTCATAAATAGCCGGATGGGATATACGTGGCAGAGCGGAATGACGTGCAACCCATTCGGTTTCTAAGCTCTCAGGGCTTGTTGTTAATTCACCGGAGACATAATCCCCTAAGAAACCAAACGCCAATTTAGTAGGCGCTTTGATGTTTGAGTAGACACCGACCAGCGACCCAATTGAGGCAATGACGCCAGACTCCTCTTGAATTTCACGTTGGAGTGCCTCAATAAGGTTTTCACCTTCTTCGACCTGACCACCCGGAAACTCCCAACCACGACGTGGACTCCGTATGAGCAAGATTTTACCGTCGGGATGACTGATCAAGCCAGAGACGGCAACAATGTGTTGCGGATGGTCCATTTAACCCTCACTTTCACTTACACACCGATTGCATACCCATCGCGCCGTGGGTCAGCCCCACCCATGAAACTTCTCTCTTCGGTATCAAAGGCGATTCCCTGTCCGCCGCCGACAGTGGCAGTCCAATCGGGCAATACCTCTACCTCATGTCCACGTGCTTCCAATGCCGCACGGACAGCAGCAGGAATGCGTCCCTCCATACTGACATGCGTTCCCGGATTTATCAACCGAACGCGCGGTGCTTCAATCGCCGCTTGCACGTTCATCCCGTGTTCAATCAGGTTCAACACCATCTGTAACGTCGTTTGAAGGATGCCGTGGCTTCCGGGGGTGCCAATCGCCGCGAACGGATTTCCGTCCTTCCAAACTTGGCACGGCGACATACACATCTCTATCCGTTTATGCGGTCCAACGGCGTTTGGACTCTCTGGGATTCTATCGAACCAGTTCATGAAATTGTTGAGAAACATGCCGGTCGATCCAAGGATCACCCCTGATCCGAAAGGTTGTCCGAGACTCTGTGTCACTGCCACGATATTGCCCTCTGCATCGGCGGTGTCAAAATGGGTTGTGCACTCGGTGGTCCAGTCGTCCGCTCGGATTTCACCGGGAAGTTTGTCCTTTGACCAACGTTCACCCCCGCTGACTGCGGCTTGTTCACCAATGCGTTCGCGTTGTGCACGTGCGTAATCTTTGGATAACAAGCGTTCAATCGGAGGGTTCGGACGTGGGGCATACTCGGCTCTATCCGCGCTCGCTAACTTAATCGCTTCAATCAGCAAGTGTAGGTATTCCGGGGTATTGTGTCCGAGTTCACCGAGGGCATCGTTTTCCAAGATGTTGAGCGTTTCCAAATACTGAATGCCAGCACACGGCGGGGGTGGACAGTAGACCTCGTAATCCTTGTAGGTAACGGAGATCGGGTCCTGCCACTCCACCTCAAAGTCGGCTAAATCCTTTTCGGTAATCAGTCCATCGGTCTCTTCCGAAAAGCGGACGATCTCTTTGGCGATGTCGCCGCGATAGAACGCCTCCGCGCCGCCTTCAGCAACTTGACGGAATGTGTTGGCTAAATCCTGTTGGACCAAGACCTCGCCAGGGAGTGGTGTTCTCCCTCGTGAAGCGATTACCTCTTCGGCTCTCTCGGAGAAATAGGGACGGGCACCAGCGATGAATTCCGCATTCTTGACGGTGACGGCGTATCCATTTTCTGCCAATTCAATTGCCGGGGAAAAGATGTCGGCGTGATCCATACTTCCGTAGCGTTCTAAAAGGGCGAGCCAGCCACCACAGCCACCAGGGACCATACCGGCACGAATGCCAATCTGTTGACTTTCGAGTGTCGGATAGACATCCAGCGTCGCTGCGTAAGGTGCAGTGCCCAGATAATCTATCACGCGGTGCGTTTTTTCCTTCGCGTTATAGAGCAACATATACCCGTTACCCGCGATCCCCGACATGTAAGGTTCAACGACGTTGAGCGTTGAAGCGACAGCAACTGCTGCATCAAAGGCATTACCGCCAGCGAGCAGCATACGTGCACCCGCAAGACTCGCAAGCGGATGCGCACTCGTCGCCATGCCGCGTGTACCCGTTACAGTGGATCGATGCGTTGTCCCGTGTGATGGAAAAGCCATGCTTATCTCCTTAGATTTGACATGTGTCGGGATTACAAATCCCTCCTACCGATGAAATACCTCCGAAACCGGTACCATCGGAGCTGCCACACTAACTTCCAATAGGTGGCATGATGTGCAAAAAGTCTTTGCCCATCTAACTCAAGCACAGGAATCAGATGTTTATATTTCGTGAAGAGTCCCAGATTTTTGGTGATGTCGATTTCCTCTATTGCAATAAACGATGTCTTCGCTCCGATACGCTGCAGCACGCTCTTTGCATCGTCGCAGAGCGGACAATCCGGTTTCGTGTAAAACTGGAGTTGCATCGGTTTGGTTCTCAATTTTTTAATTATGTGTCTCTGATCTCTTCTACAAACATTGCATCCCTACGGGTTTTTAAATAATTTAGGACGCTCGCCGTGCCTTAAATGGCAGCCTACAACAATACGCAAAAATACCCTATCAAAAACACGCAGGCGACTCTTGAGCGAAAACCGTCAAAGCACAAATCTCGTTGTTTACCCGCAAGGTATAATTAAAAGAGAGTTTAGCACAAGTCGGCAAAAATCGCACGCACTTTTTGCACCAATCGCTGTGGATTCTGTGATAGAATCATGTTAGACTTTATCTGATGCTTTTGGCAATCATAGGTTTCAAACAGGAGAAAAAACGTGAAATTGAGACTTGCACAATACGGTATTTCCCACGACCACGCTTCGGGGAAAGCCCGTGTCATGAAGGAGAGCGACGAAATTGACTTCGCCGGTGTCTTTGAGCCATCACCAGAAGTCCGAGAGACTTTGGGTCAAAGCGCAGTCTATGACGGCGTTCACTGGTTTACGTCCAAAGAAGAGATACTCGAAGATGAGACAATCGTTGGTGTCGCGGCGCAGGGACGGGTGTCGCAAAATCTCACCTTTGCACGGGAGATCCTTGAGCACGGCAAACATCTGTGGTTCGATAAACCTGCGGGTGATAACCTCGATGAATTTCGGGAGGTTCTGGACCTCGCACGAGACAGGAAGTTGCTCGTTCAACTCGGTTATATGTTCCGATACAATGCTGGCTTCCAGTTTATCCTGGATTGGGTGCATTCCGGCAAACTCGGCGACATTTTTTCTGTTCGAGGACGCATCTCATCGGGACCTTCAAGCGACGCGCATTGGCAACGCTGGGATTCACTCGGTGAACACTCAGGCGGCATTATGTTCATCCTTGCCTGTCATCTCACCGATATTATCGTTGCGTTGCTCGGACGACCCACACACGTGACACCCCTTTCGAGGCACGACGGGCATGACGTCCCGTGGTATCGGAACAATACAGCGGCTGTGTTCGAATATCCCAAAGCGTTGGCGATTCTTGAGTCAACGTCATTGGAAGTGGATGCGGGTAAATCCAGGCGATTGGAGGTCTACGGGACACAGGGCAGTGCGATTCTTGAGCCGCTTGAACCCCCAGTGTTGCGGCTGTGTCTTGACGAAGATCGGGATGGATATGCGAAGGGCTGGCAGACGGTGCTTGTGGAGCCGCGACCGCGTTACGTTGAAAGCCTTCGAGCGTTTGTCGCTGATATTCGAGGCGAGAAATCTCCTGATCGCTCTCTCGACCACGAGTTCGCAGTTCAGGAAACGGTGCTGCGGGCGGCAGGGCTGCGACGGTAATAAAGAAACCGGTTTAATTTTTTGTTGACCTTCTTCTTATCAGTAGGACTTACGCATTTTCTCTTAAAGTCCCCCTGATAAGGGGGATTTAGGGGGTTAAATCACTGAAATAACGGCTTTTTAGGTGAATCTATCGCTTTTTTATTCAATTTGCGTAAGTCCTGAATGGTATTACAATAGCTAAGGGGGATGTAAACGATGTTAGTCGGAGATATAATTAATATCTGTTTTGTCATTGTGTGTCTGTCCCTCTTGGTGGCACCGCCTTGGTATTTATCTTGGAAACAGAGAATGATGGGGCAAGTGCTGTTTCACCTCCCTACGTCCAAAAGCCACAAAGTGCTTTTGAAGCTTGTCATCCTTGTGTGCGCGGGTATCGTTCTTATGCAAATCGTGTTCCTAATCAGGGAGGGTTGGCAGTCTACACCCCAATTTTGGCCCGTGATAGTGGCACCCATATTTTCCCTATTTCGTATGCATTCCGTAAACCGATTTGAAATCAGAGAAGCTGGCATTATCTCTAACGGAAATTTTGTAAAATGGGAGAAACTTAACGCCTTCAAATGGAAAAAAGAGGGGGACTACGCATTAGGACTCGGCAAAGAGGCGTATATCCTTGGTGTGACGAAATCGGGAGACAAATTCCCTTGGTGGCTTGAGTGGGACAAATTTCGAGCCGACCAGCGTCAGAACGCTAATAAACTCCTGTCCGAATACCTACCGAAAACCACTTAAAAATACTGTTATCCCTATTAATCTTCGTCTTCGATAGGGATGATGGGAACGATTGTAACAGGAAATGCAGATGGTTTGTAGTTGCCATCTGGTGCTTTGGTCGGAAATCTGTACTGAGGGTCCGTCAGAAGTTCATATACCGCAGTATCCCCGGTTCTCACCCGCTCTCTGGTATTCAACTCCCATTCAACTTCGAGAGCCTCGCGTCGTCCGGGGAAGTCTTGCGTTCCCAATATCGAGGTCAAAGCCCAGTAGATATACTCCGTAACCATGCAACCGTAGTCACAGGTTTCATCTGTATAGTGATACCAGGCTTCTGCCGGATATCCACTCTTGGGTCCACCTTCCGGTACGTGCTCAAAATATCCGCCACGGGCGGCATCCATGCACTTCGCTAAGATGGATCCCCGTTCCTCACCGAACACCTCGGGGTAAGCGTTGGCATAACCGTGTTGTGTAATGGGATGCAGGATTTCCTCTAATGCACCGTCGTAGTACGAGCCATCGGGGGCATTGATTTTGCCATCAACAAGGAAATCCGGTTTGGTTTCTTCGCCATACAGGTCTTGACCACATCGGTAGCCTGCCTCCTCTATTAGCTCTATTTCCAACCCCTCCATTTCCGCCTCCGTTCCGGGCATAATGATGAAAACGTTTCGGCTCACCAGATGACTGAGAACCCGTGTGTTGTCAGGAACACCGTCTTCGTCGTTATCGAGGTATTGCGCCAAAACGCCTGCGGCGTGAGCGAGTTTATCTTCAGCCGTCGTTGGACTTGCGAAGATGTGAACGCCGAAAACGTTGACATATCTGTCACAGCCCACTTGTCTGAAAACAGAAAATTCGCTCGGCACCGCTACGATTTCAATTTTCGGTGTCACCTCAACACTTCGCATTGTGCTGTCGCCAATAATTTGGGATGAAGCAATCCCCATTAAAATCATCAGGATACCAGCAGTCATAGTTTCCCTTTCTTCCAAACTTATTCTCTTGCTTTCAATTTCACAAGATGGGCGGAGATTAGGCAAATCGAACGCCTAACTTTACATTCTCACCTGGATGCGTCGCAATCTTCGGGTACTCGTCCAACAGATCGTCAAAATCGACAATAGGATATATGACCGGTTCAGATTTCAGGCTGCCATCGCAAAGGAGCCGCCAACTGATTTCAAAGAGTCTCCCTTCATTCCAATTGGGATACTCAGGATTCGGTTCACTACACGCACGTGAGAAGATAATCGTCGGTCGATTGAAATGCGCTTCCGCCCCCAGATCCAATCCTGCAGGGTAGGTCCCGGGCCATGCCCCAGCGACAACCGTTCCGAGATACGTCACACCACGGATCGCGGCTTGAAGTGCCGTGTGATGACCACTATATTCAATGCAAACATCGGCACCTCGTTTGTCGGTGGCTTTTTTAATTTCCAAGCCAGCATCCTCAATTGTTGGGTCGATAACCATATCCGCACCACAGTCGAGGGCAACATTACGACGCAATTCGAGTGGATCAACCCCTATCACGGGGTAGGCACCCGCCAACTTGGCGAGCTGCAGTGCTATCAGTCCGATGCCCCCCATTCCAAAGACTGCGACAGCATCTCCAATGCGGATGTGCCCGTCGCGCACCGCACCCAAGGCAAAGTCTGTGGGATCCAGACAAACGGCTGCCTGCCACGGCACACCCTCAGGGAGTTTTCGTGTGCCTGCTGCATTCCACACATGTTCTTCGCGGAAGGCACTGTGCCGAAAAACTCGCTCGCCGACCTCAATATCGGTAACGTCCGCACCAATCTCAGTTACCTCGCCGACGCACATATTCCCAAGTCCTGAAGGATAGTTCACCATCCCGCCGGAGCCGTTTGCTCGAAATATTTTATATTCGCCATCGTAGCCACCGCGGGGACCGGCATATCCCTTATATGATGCCATCTCTGAACCGTGTTTGGCGGCACCAAACTGACTCTTGACCCGAATTTCATTTGCTTGCAAGGGGTGACTTTCATACTCTCGGAAAGCGACCTGTTCTTGCGCGGGGGCAATGAGTTCTCTTAACATACTTTTAATTTATCTCCTCCTGGTAATTTGTGTCCTCAAAGGTAAAATCAAAAACCGTAGCCCCTAACGTAGTGGAGGGCGGGTTGAGGAAAGGCACATCACAGTTCTAACCTACAGCGATTTTCTGTTGAGCGACGTGCATTTCCATGACTTTATCAATTCTGGAGAGCCTTTCGGTGGAAATCCCAACGGCTTCAGGCACCAACGTAGGGAGCCCATCGCCGAAGACAGATACCGTTAAAAGCAACAAGAACGAGATGTGTACTAAAATCCTGCTTGCTTTTTTCATCAAATTCCCTTTAATATCCACAGAGTGCACCTGCTCCTTTTAAGCCAAAATGTCGCGGACGACATGCCCGTGGACATCGGTGAGGCGAAAATCTCGTCCTTGGAAACGGTAGACCAGTTTTTCGTGGTTAATCCCAAAGAGGTGAAGCATCGTAGCATGGAAGTCGTGAACATGCACGATATTTTCAACGGCATTATATCCCAACTCATCGGTGTTCCCGTAACTCATACCACCCTTGATGCCACCGCCAGCCATCCACATCGAGAATCCCTTGATGTGGTGATCGCGTCCGGTGCCTTGCGCCATGGGTGTCCGGCCAAACTCCCCGCCCCAAATCACCAAAGTGTCATCCAACATACCGCGCTGTTTCAAATCATTGACGAGCGCAGCGGTTGCCTTATCAACATAGCCTGAGGTTGTCTTGATAGCGTTTTCAATACCGCCGTGGTGATCCCAGCCGCGGTGGTAAAGTTGGATGAACCGCACCCCGCGCTCTGCCAACCGTCGTGCGAGGAGACAGTTTGAAGCGTAGGATCCGTCACCGGGCTCCGCACCGTAAGCATCCAGAACGTGCTGCGGTTCTTTGGAAATGTCGGTCAACTCCGGGACACTCGTCTGCATTCGGAACGCCATTTCGTACTGACTAATCCGCGTCGAAATTGCAGGGTCTTCTACAGTCTCATCGAGCATGCCGTTCAAGGTTTGAACGGCATCCACAACGTCTCGTTGCTGTTCGGTATTGACACCGCCAGGGTTCGTGACGTAGTGAACCGGATCGCCGGTCGAATGGAACTGAACGCCTTGAAACTGACCTGGAAGAAACCCACTATGCCACTGCCGTGTTGCGATCGGTTGGTCCTGTCCGCCGCCAGAGGAGGTGAGGACGACGTAACCCGGCAGATTTTCATTCTCACTCCCAAGTCCGTAGAGCAGCCACGAACCCATGCTCGGTCTGCCGGCGATTGCAGTGCCAGTGTTCATGAAAGTATGTGCCGGATCGTGGTTAATCTGCTCGGTTTTCAGGGAGCGCACAATACAAATATCGTCGGCGAGACTTCCAATATGTGGAAACGCCGAACTCATCTCCTGCCCTGACTGTCCATACTTTTTGAATTCATGGGTCGGACCGAGGCATTTCAGTGAATCCGCTTGTCCTTGGAGTTGTGCGATCGGTTGCCCCTCCGTGAAAGACTTCGGCATCGGTTGCCCGTGGAGTTCCGCCAATTGCGGTTTGTAATCCAAAGTCTCTAAATGGGAAGGACCGCCTGCCATACAGAGATGAATAATACGTTTCGCTTTCGGCGGTACATGTGGTGCGGTAACAATACCCTGCCACCGTTCAATCTCCGGTGCAGCACCCAGCATCGCTGGTGTCAGCAGGGATCCGAGCGCAAGCGACCCGATGCCGCGCACGCTTTTCCCTAAAAATGTACGCCTCGTGAGGCGAAGATCGGTTTCTTTATGAATATCCATAGCTATAATACCTCCTATTCGCTATCATGAGGTTAGGAACTCCAAACTGTTCACTTCTAATATCGCATTATCGTCTCATGCAAATTCAATATTACCCGTGCGACAGAAGTCCATGCCGCTAATTCGTCAGGGGCAATGTCTTCTGTCATAGGCGCTTCACCCGTTGAGACGAGAGCGTTAGCGGCATCAAGGTGGGCAGTATATTCGGCTTGATGCTTCTCATAGAGATTTGTTATAATCTCTAATTCCTTCGGCTGCGGCATCCGAGACAGGGTCCACTGATATGCCCAGTTGATACGCTCAGCCACGGATTCACCACCCTCTTGGATAATCCGCGCCGCAAAGACGCGCGCCGCCTCAACATAACTTGGGTCGTTGAGGAGCGTCAGCGCTTGCATCGGGGTATTAGAGGTCGCCCGCTCAGCGGTACACTCCTGACGACTCGGGGCATCGAACGCCATCATACTCGGATGCAAGAAAGTGCGTTGCCAGTGTGTGTAAAGCCCACGACGATATTGATTCTCTCCTGTATCGTGCATATAAACCCGCTTCGGAAAATTTAGATTTGCGTAATAACCCGTCGGTTGGTAAGGTCTCACACTCGGACCCCCAATTTTGGGAATAAGAAGTCCACTCAGCATCAAGGCATTGTCGCGGACCGCCTCAGCGTCGAGTCTCCAGCGGGATTGGCGTGCCAACAAGCGATTGTAAGCGTCCTTCTCCTCCAATACCTCGTTGGATTTCGAGGCTTGGCGATAGGTGTTTGAGGTGACAAGGAGTTTTACAATATGCTTAACGTTCCAACCGCTCTCCACAAATTCGACAGCGAGCCAGTCAAGCAGCTCAGGATGTGTCGGCGATTCGCCTTGGGCACCGAGGTCATCCAGGACGCCGGATAATCCAGTCCCGAAATAGAGTGCCCAAAGCCGATTGACAAACGTCCGGGCAGTGAGCGGGTTGTCCTTTGACGCTATCCACTGTGCGAGTTCTAAACGGGTCGGTCGGCGGTTTTTGATACCGAGGTCACCCAGGAATGCCGGTATCATCGGTTCGACGATCTCGCCCGAATCGTCCATCCAGTTACCCCTCGGTAACACGCGTGTCGTCCGCGGGAGTGTGGACACAGTGGTAAGTGAGTAAGGAATTTGCGCTTCGAGTTCGCCCTTCTGCTTCTGTAAATCTGAAATCTGATTTCGGATACCGTCAAGCGCAGGTGTGATCCGGCGATACTCCGCGGCAATCTGCTCGCGCTGATGTGTCGTCCTGACAGACGCATCGACCTGAATCGCTGCGATGACCTCTTCCCTATGTGTGTGCTTCACCGCCGAGCCGCGAGTCGTTGCGACACCAGCCATATCCCAATAAGCCGTGCCACCAAACTGCACGAAAGCGATTCCGTTCAGGACGCTCTCGGGTTCCAACCCAACGTCTGCTGGATCTATCTCAAGACGTACCCACTCGCCAACTGCAGGTAACGGTCCCATCGGCTTGTGAGCAGGTGTATCGCTTCCAATCTCACCGAAGTTAATCTTGTCTTCACCCCAAAATGCTCGGTGGTCCCAATTGCCGTCGTTCCATTGGAGCATGACGGTTTCTGGTGGTGATTCGGGATCAAGCCAGATGTATGCAAAGAGTCGGTCCCCTTCTGCTACGGTGAATTTTCGATTCGCGCCACGGAAGGCGTGCTGGACGGTCTTGCCGGCTTCCGCTGTCTGCTTCCGTGAGTATAATTTACTGAAAACAGGTGCCTCATTTTTCCCGACGAATTCCCATGTGCCCTCAGTCCTACCCCCGTTTGCTTGGGCATCGTCTACCCACGCGAAATCGGAGGGCTCTGTTGCGTCGAGCAGTGAAAGCACCTCGTTCTCCCATTCTGTTTGCTCGGCTTCCAATGCGGGTGATGATGTCTTGAATACCTGTTGCAATTTCGCCAATTCGTCGTCAATATCCTGGAGTACTGATTCTTGGGTAGATGTCGGTAACATTACGACGGGTTCCCATTTACTTCTACCGGGGTATACCCCCGGTCCCTCTACATCAGCGAAAAACGCAGCGAAACTGTAAAAATCCTTCGCGGTATACGGATCAAACTTGTGGTCGTGACACTGCGCACAACCGAGCGTCGCACCCAGCCAGACAGACGCAGTCGTGCGTACCCGGTCAGCAGCATAGATCGCGAGATACTCCTTCGCTTGCGCACCACCTTCTGAGGTTGTCTGATTCAGACGGTTATAACCAACAGCGATCTTTTGTGCCGGCGTTGGATTCGGCAGGAGATCACCTGCAAGGTTTTCGACCGTAAATTGATCAAACGGCATGTTGTCGTTAAACGCTTTTATTACATAGTCACGATAGGGCCAGATACTCACATTTTCGTCAGCATGGTAACCACTCGTATCCGCATAGCGCACCAGATCGAGCCAGTACATCGCCATCTGTTCACCGTATTGCGGTTCGGATAGAAGTCTGTTGACAAGCGATTGATATGCATCGGGGTTTTCATCTCCTAAGAACTGCTCTACTTCGGCAGGTGTAGGCAACAATCCGGTGAGATCGAAACTCAAACGACGAATAAGTGTTCGTTTATCCGCTTCCACTGACGGGGTGAGGCCTTCTGCTTCTAATCTCCCAAGTATGAAGGCATCGATGGGGTTGCGGACCCATCCTGTGTTCTCAACAGTAGCCGGTTCAACCCGTTCGGGGAGACTGTAAACCCAGTGTTCTTCCCATTCTGCACCTTCAGCAATCCATTGGATGAGGGTGTCAATATCTTTCTGCGTCGGCTGTCGATTGGAAATCTGCGGTGGCATCCGTTGGTCGATGTTTTCGTGTGTGATGCGTAGGACCAATTCGCTGTTTTCCGGTTCACCCGGCACGATAATCGGATAACCACTCGGCGCGGAGAAGGCACCCTCCTTTGTGTCAAGCCGTAGGTTCGCTTGCCGGACCGCGGGATCGGGACCGTGACACGCAAAGCATTTATCCGACAATATCGGCAGAACATCACGGTCGAATTGAAGCTTCTCAGCATAGACAGGTTGTAGGACAATAGCGAGTCCTAACAGGAGTAATACAAAGCTCACACAACGCGTGCAAACCCATCTTCGAGAGTTTAAAGGTGATAACTGTGTCTGGGACATTATGGAATATCTCCTCCATTTCTTCTGTACGGGTGATGTCAACCCCCGACAGTGACGTAAATCTTGCCATCCTCAAAATTGCTTGATTGCTCAATAGTGTATCATGAAAGCGAAATATGTGCAAGCAAATCCCGCGAACTACAGATGCCACTTTCACCAATTTTACTGAATTTTAATTATACTTTAGAGTATTATACTTTGGAGTATTATATTGGGCACAGATGGAGAGAGGGAAATGGCTAAAATTATTACGGGGCATCGCGTTGGGCAAAATGGCATAATCCGTGTCGGATGTTCGGCTGTTATTTTTCACAAGAATCGCGACAAGATTCTATTAACGAGACGCGAAGATAACAACCAGTGGTGCTTACCCGGTGGAGGGATGGAGCCCGGAGAAAGTGCAAGCGAAGCATGTGTACGAGAAGTTGAAGAAGAAACAAGGTTGCAAGTCACCATAAAACGCTTAATCGGTGTTTACACAACCCCACACCAATTAATTGTGTATCAAGACGGGAACAAAATCCAATTGGTGGCTTTATGCTTCGAGGCAGAAGTTGTCGGTGGTGAACTCCGGCTGAGTTGCGAAACCACCGAATACGGATATTTCTCCTATCAAGCGATACAAGAATTGGATCTGCTTTTGAACCATACACAGCGTATCAAAGATGCTTATAGCGGAGAAATGACGACTTTTATCAGATGACGGCTCTTTTAGACAGAAGAATCTAAATTTGCGTGGAGCGACTTTAATTGGATAACGTGATCGGGCGATATGGATCAATGAACCTGTTATGCTCATCCTTTCGGCGCGGGGGTGGTAATGCGTCGGCCTTCGCTCGCAGTTTTGAGAGCGCATCGGCGTAGGCGGGGGCATCGATTAAGTTGTTTCGTTCATCCGGATCCTTGGCGAGATCAAAAAGTTGTTCGGGCCATCCCTTATCGTTATTAAATTGGAAATACTTTAAATTCCCCTCTTTAACCATCACAGAGGGTCCGTTTTGGGCACGCCACAGTTCACTATAAACGGTATCATGCCAGTCGCTTGCATTTCCATCAATCAAGGGCAGGAACGAACGTCCATCGAGTTCATCCGGGGCGGGAATATCTACTAACTCGCATAGAGTCGGAAACAGATCGACCAACGAGACATTCTGTTCAATGATTTTCGGTTCTCGTCCGAACCGTTTCGGATACCAGATAGAGAGTGGCACCCGTGCCGAAGCCTCAAAGTAACTCTGTTTCTCCCACAGTCCTTTCGTGCCAAGCATTTCGCCGTGATCAGAGAGAAAAACAATGATAAAATCATCTAAGACGTTCAGATGTTCCAGTTTCTCAATGACACGCCCGAATTGTGCGTCCATCCATTCAATCATCCCGTAATACGCCGCGGTTGCCCGGTGCGCCTGACGGTAGGTGACATCTTCGCCAACTCGGACCCTGAAAAAATCGTCGTATCCAAACTGCTCGTTCGGCTCTTCAACGATCGGTTCCACCCGTTGCATGTAGTAGTTAAACAGATCCATCGGACACTGATACGGATAGTGTGGTGCGATGAGGCTTACCGCCATGCAGAGTGGATTGGATCTCGGACGGTCATAAGGCGCATCGACAAAATATTCATCAAGGAACAGCAGCGCACCGTCCACATTGTATTCGTCATTGAGCATCCAACGCCCTAAGCCGGGTTGTGCGTCTCGGACTTCCTGGATCACCTTGCTCTGCTTCGGACCCGTGCCGGGTTCCGATTCAGGGCGTGCGTAGTGTTCATCTTTAACAGGAGGGTAAGGATAACCATTTTTACCAATGATATCGCGTCCCACGCGTTCCTGCCAGCCGTGCATCACATCTGTCCCGACGAAGTGCATTTTGCCCGCGCAGCAGCTATAGTACCCGTAGTTTCCTAACTGTCCCGGTATTGTTCTGACCTCTGTCGGCATCGGATCCCCAAAGTTAAGACTTCCACAGTTTCGCGGATAGAGTCCTGAAAGAAAACTCTGTCGGGCAGGCACACAGATCGGCGAAGGCGTATAAGCATTGCGGAAGTAGACCCCTTCATCCATAAATCGAGAAAGTGTCGGGGTGCGGATAGCAGTGTCCCCTTCGATCGGCAACACATCGGGACGGTGTTCGTCATTGATAAGGAAGAGAATGTGTGGTTTATTTTGTGGCATGGCTACTTTGGGGTTACGGCATACGGAGTATGCCTACTACTTTAAATTTAATAAAGGGACATCAATCCCTCTGCACCGGGGATCGGCTTTTGCTCAAATTCGGGTGTGATCCAGCGGGCACCAGAAGGTTTTCCGGGATTCCGATAGGCGTAAACGACGCACCACCGCGTATCGCTATTCTCTTTTCTTGGGGACACAGCATGTGCCGCATGCGTCCACATCAACGCGACTGTACCGGGTGGTGCAGATAATGCCTCGATCTCCAGAGGTTCACCTGTTTCTGGATGTGTTTTTCCTGTTAGCCAACTTTCTCGCAGTTCCGCATCGGACTGGGCATGAATTCTTGCGTCGCGATACAAATGGCTTCCGGGAACAGCCTTCAAACCGCCGTCATCCGGTTCAAATCCGCTGACATAGAAGAAGATACGGACGAAACCCAAACTCGGATCGTCATCGGAGTATCCGTGGCTGTGCCACCCAATGCCACGATTGCCGCCCGGCCGATTGAGACTGACACAGTGATCGTATCGAATGTCTTCACCCAACACCTGCCGTGCGAGTTCAAGCATCTGTGGATGTGCAATCAGGCTTTCGAGATAACTGTCATATTCTGCAGAAAACCGGTTCGGCTCATGTCCTTCCTTCGACGTGCGCGAGCATTCAAGAATATACGACAGGGAGCGGGTCAAATTTTCCTGTGCCTCCGACGTGAGCACGCCAGGGAGGACGAAATGTCCATCGCTATCCAACGTTTTTCGTTCTTGTTCACCAAACGTGTAGGGGTGAAAAATCGGTCCTTGTGGCATGGCGCCCTCCTTTCGTTTGAAATTCCTCCACGTGAACATGACACAACCTAACAGGTTATGCTACGGTTGCATAATATACCATGAAATACCATTTCTTTCCAACCAAATTCTACTTATGTTGAAACCCATCTATTTCAATTCAGGTCCCGGATTCCGGTTCCATTTTAACGGTTCGATGTCGCCTTTACAGACTGGCGCGAGTTCGGCAATGCGTTCCCAATCTCCGTCCGACCAAGCCAGACTTTGCCGAAGTCTCCCGATATGTGCTTGCATTTTCGCAGGTAACAGCGCAAAAAATGGATGATACCAGAGTGTAATCACGGTCCGGCGTTTATTTGATTCGTTGCCATGCGAGGCGTGTAACAGCCGAGAGTCGCCGATAACCAGATCTCCCGCTTTCACCGGTATATCAATTTCGTCCGGAAAATGTTGATAGGCAGGGTGGTCAGCATCATCAACGCGCTGGAGCGCTGCCCCATGGGCATCGGGCAGTATATCATGCAGCGGATGCCGATTGAGATGCGAACCTTTAATCACACGGAGGCACCCGTTATGCGGCATAGTGTCAACCAGATAATACATGAGGAACAACTGTTGCGGCAATGCCGTGTAGCTGCACGGATCGTTCCAACCCCACCAGTCTTGATGCCAAAACAGGGGTGGACTCTGCGGTGGTTTACTGATGACATATCCCGACGACCATTTCGGTCTCAAGAAACCCAACGCTTCAAGAGCCTGTAATGTCTGAGGATAAACGACCAACTCAGCGAACAGTGAGTGCATATACACGCTAATCATGCTACCAGCGGAGCGATAGGCTGCGTGTTGATCTTCCGTTTGTGCATCCAGTAGTTCGTCGGTTACTGAGCGAAGTCGGTTAAGCATCTCTTCTTTCAAGACATCCTCAACGACACAATAGCCGTCAGCAATCAATTGATCGTATCTTTCTTTCGGTTTTTCAACGTTCATGTTTGCTCCTGTTGTTATCACTTTGTAGCCACTACAGAAAACCCATTATCTTTCTCTGGATGGAAGTCCTCCAGTCTACGTTTCTTGTAGAAATGGAAATCTGTGAATCCCGCTTCCACAAGACAGTTCTTGAGTGCGTCCGGTCGGAGGTGCTGATTAAAAAAGTTACACCGATAATGTTTCTGTGTCCTTAGATCTATTTTAAGCCAAGTACATCTTTCTCCCTGATCATCTTCGTTCCATTCTGCCTTTTGTAGGACAAACACATTCTCCTGAATCTCACTCCAATCCACCGTTGGGAATTGCTTCTTTCGCGTTGACGGATTTGAATGCACAAAGTAAACCCTACCCTTAGGTGCGAGTGCTGTGTGGATTCGCTTTAAGAGCGACACCAAACCTTCTTTGGATTGATAGAAAAACGAACCCTCAAAGAAAATAACAGAAAATTTCTCTTTAAAACGCATTTCGTTATAATCACCAAGAATAAATTCAATCTCTAAATTCTCGCGTTGTGTAATCTTTTTTGCCTCAGCAAGAAAGTTCGGTGACAGGTCCATGCCGATAACATGATATCCACGTCGTGAAAATTCACGTGTATAACTGCCCGTTCCACAGCCTGCCTCTAATATTTTGTCATCTTTAGATAGCGATAGTGCCTTTTCATAGAAAGGAAAATGCCTCTCTACGAACTCCGGTGGGTCAAAATTATAACTGGCAGGTCCAAGATACCATTCATCATATACTTCATGTCCGAAATCTGTTCTCATAAATTCGTTAGGGAGAACGTCCATCTTTTCCTCCTAAAATGAGCATCGAGTGGCACAAACTAACAATTTATGCTACAAGCCCCTTATTGAACTCAATCAAACCACATTCACAAACAGATGTCAAGCGAATTCTTTATCACTCCGATCTTGACTTTTTTCTCAAATATGCTATCATTGCATCTATGCTAATTAAATCAATGAAATCATCAAAGTTTACGGATTGGAAACCCTCTGCCTTTAGGCGGGGTACATTGACAAGCCAATTAGGAGAAGAAAATGCCAAACACTGTAAGCCGACAAATTCGCTTGAAGAACCGAATCGTCGGTATGCCCAAGGAAGATGATTTTGAAATCGTTGAGGCGACGCTCCCTGAACCCGCAGTAGGAGAGGTGTTAGTTGAAAACCTTTACACGTCCGTAGACCCGTATATGCGTGGGGGTATGCGGTCGGCTGAACTCGGTAAACCCTTAGAAGGTAGATGCGCCGGTCGGATAGTGGAATCCAATAGTGACCAGTTTCAAGCCGGAGATTATGTAACGGGTATGCAAGGGTGGAGAGACCACTACATCGCGTCTGCAGAGAGCGTGACCGCTGTCGATCTGACGGTTGCACCGCTCCAGTCGTTTTTAGGGGCTGTCGGTATGCCCGGACGCACCGCCTACTTCGGGTTTCTGGAGATAGGTCAGCCCAAAGCGGGAGAAACGGTTTTCGTCTCCGCAGCAGCAGGTGCCGTCGGTTCAATCGTATGCCAGATTGCCAAAATCAAAGGATGCCGAGTCGTTGCGAGTGCTGGTTCCGATCAGAAAGTCGCATGGCTATTGGAGACAGCCGGCGTTGACGCAGCATTTAACTATAAAAATGTCGATGACTTGGAGGCTGAACTCAGGAAACACGGTCCCGATGGACTTGACATCTACTTTGAAAATGTAGGCGGCAGACACCTACAAGCCGCGCTTGCAGTGATGAATATGCACGGACGGATCCCCCTGTGTGGTATGATCTCCCAATACAACGATGTTGAACCTACGCCAGGTCCGACAAACCTCAGTTCCGCTATCGGTAAACGAATTAGATTACAAGGGTTTATCGTCACCGACTTCATGGCACGCAATCCTGAATTTTACAGTGATATGCGGCAGTGGATAGCCGAAGGCAAGATACAGTGGGAAGAGACGATCGTGGAAGGATTAGAGAATGCACCCAAGGCGTTTATCGCGCTTTTCACAGGCGAAAAACTCGGGAAAATTATCGTCAAAGTATAAAGGAGTTTTAAAATGGCAACCAGAACATCACGAGCCACTGTGATGAGTGGCAAAGATTTTGAGATTCGAGAGTACCCGATCGTCGATCCTGCTCCGGGAACGGTGCTCGTGCGTCAGGAGTTAGGCGGTATTTGTGGGACCGACCTTCACAACTGGGAATTTCAACGTATCGACCACGACATTATCCTCGGACACGAGAACGTCGGTGTGATTGAGACTTTAGGGGAAGGGGTCGATACGGACTCCCTCGGCAACCCCGTTAAAGAGGGGGACAGGATCGCACTTTCCCCAAGTGGAGGACTCGGTTTCTCTCCGTCGGAGGAAGCACCGTATCTGCGTGGCGGTTTCAGTGAGTACATCTACCTCTCAAACCCGGCGACAAATATGTTTATTAAGACCGATCTACCACCGGAAATCGCTGTGCTCGCGGAGCCTGCTTCGTGTGCCGCACACTGTGTGTCACGCGGCAAAATCGAATTCGGAGACACCGTTGTCATTCAAGGCACTGGTCCCATTGGCCTGCTGGCACTTAATTGGGCACGGGTCTCTGGTGCCGGAAGACTGATTGTCGTCGGTGGACCTCCCGGAAGGCTTGAGATGGCAAAAAGATTGGGAGCAGACCTTACAATTGACATCGCTGAAGTGCCGGACCCAGAAGAGCGAAAGCGGATTGTCAGAGAAAACACACCCCAAGGCAACGGGGCAGATGTCGTCTATGAATGCACCGGTTTCCTCGCTGCTATTCCCGAAGGCTTGGACTATATCAGGCATAGCGGCACCTATGTAGTTTATGGACACTTTGTGGATGTTGGTTCTTTTGATTGTAATCCGAATCAGATGTTAATGCGTAAGAATCTACGATTGGAAGCTGGATGGGGATTTGAGAGGAAACATTTTATCCGCGCCATTCCGATGCTTGAGAAACACGCACACTTATTTGAAGGTTTTGTCAGCCACATTCTTCCGTTAGAGGATGTGTCCAAAGGTTTCGACGCGCTTCACGGCAGTTACCACTTAGACGGAAAGGACGCGATTAAGATCGCTGTCGAAGGTGGTGCTATTGGATAATTCGGGTTACAACCCTCCCCACAAGCTGCTGTATCTTGAATCGTGGGCGTGGCTGAAAACCGCGCACGATCGTTCTGATGCGTGGTATGAAAGATTGGTTATACTACCATTTATGCAACAACACACTGGGACGGCGGTGGATCGTGGACTTGATGACCGCTTGAGACAACCACATGAGTTGTCGGGTATCCTGAATCATGTCTTGGACGCTTTGCGGGTCTTGCTGGCGGATAACGCATTCAAAAAAACTGAGTCAACCCGCAATATGCTGGCAATGTATAAGGAACAGAATGACCACGTTGCACGCTTTTTGTTCGAGTGGTATGAATGCTGTGATGGTTCTTTTGTGCTTGAAGATGACCTTTACACGCACTACAAAGAAGACTGGTGTGATGATGAGGGTATCAAGCCGTTGAGTAAAGCAAAGTTTCGTGATGGTGTTGAGTTGTGGGGTCCAAAACGCAAAAGGTTGAATGAAAGTGGCAAGCGTTATTTTGCGTTTGTCGGCATGCAATCGTTGTAAGGTCATGCTCTGGTCACGAAAAGGTCACGTTTTTGGGATCTCGTGAACCCGCATGGTTATTGACTTGGTCACAAGGTCACAAGGTCACGGTTGCATAGTGGTTAATCTGAAAATGCATAGGGTGTGTTTTTTGTCAAAGTGGGATACACCCTATGTGACCTTTGTGACCCAAATCCGCAAAGGAGAAAAAGAAAATGATGGATCATGAATACAAAGAACAGATGCTTGAATCACAGCGAAATCAAGAGGAATACTTGAGACAGATCGCAGACCATTTGTGTCATTTACGTGCGAAATTGGCTGGGGATTTAGAAGGAGTGTTCGTCTCTCGCGAACCCAATGATAGTCCGTTGGAGGTCGTCGTTGTGGAGAAAAGAGATGACTGAAAATCAGTTTCAATCAGAAGTTATTGACATCGAAAAACAGATTGGCTGGCTGCTATACCATACCTATGATAGCCGCCGATGTGAGCCGGGGTTCCTTGATCTGGTGCTGGTGAGAGACCGAGTATTGTTCCGAGAGCTGAAGACGGAGAAACGATGGCTGGCGCAAGTGCAAAAAGATTGGGGTGAGGTACTGGAGTCGTCTGGGCGGATTATGCGGTGTGGAGACCTTCGGCAATGAGTGAAATTGTTCAAACACTGTCAACGTCAGCTGATCCGCGCTGGTGTTGACTATGCGGTGTGGCGACCGAGCAATATGAGAGAAAATTTCCAAAAATTGATGTAAAAAAGGAGTTTGTCATGTATAATTTAGAATTTAGAGAAGTTGAAGGTATCGATCAGCCAGTAGCGTTCCAAACGAATGAGTTCCGCACCGCTTGGGAGGACGATGATGACGCTGTGCGAAGGAACGGGTATACGCTCACCTTTCAATATAATAATCGTCCTTGGGTCATCAGAATACCTCGCACTCAAGACCCTCTGATAGGAATATAACGAGAAGAACCGAAGGAGATTCTCATGAAAAAGTTTTTTTCGTTGTGAGTTTGTGTTTTTTCCTACTGGTCATTAACGTTAGTGCTGAAATTACTTTTTTGCTGATTTTTGGCCGCGTTCTAATGAAGTACCCTGATAAAAGTGTCAATGATCCTTTAAACTATATTCCAGAAAACCCTTTCACTGTTTGGACTGTGGGGAGATTTGGGGAGGATATTTTAGGGAAAGGTGTTTTGAATGATGATAGAGGTAACCTCCCGTGGGATCGGCATGCTTTGATTCAGATTGCAGATGGTTGCAGGACATCAGGTTATACGCCGTTCCCGGGTGTTACTGACTTCAAAGATGGTATGATAACGTGAGTTTGATAAATACTTAAGGCAGACGCATTTTCTCTTAAAGTCCCCTTGATAAGGGGGATTTAGGGGGTTAATTCCGTAAAAATAGCGTCTTTTTTCCTGAATGGACGTTTATTTTAACTTCTCGGACTTTTTTTCAAACTGGCGTTATGATACAAATTGTCGTTTCTTTTGCAGTTGAACTTAGCGAAGGCTATTTACGTTAAGTTCAAAAACTTAAGGGAAGAAAGGTCTTGGAAAAGTGATATGGGGGCGTGTGAGATTGCGTAGTATCTTTACAAACAGCATCTTTCTTTCATTTCCTGCTACGTCTTTATAGGTGTAAGTATGCTTAATATTGACTTCCAATACATCGCTGTTTGCTTCAATATAGACGTATGTTGCAAATGGATGAGTACTTACTTCTTTTTCCCATGTGATGAATGGATCTTCCAGTTCATCAAAGAGTTCTTTTTTGGCAATATTACCTTCTTGATCTCGCCAGCCCACTGCAGGATCGATCACAAGGTTGTTTTCTTCAACAATTTTATCTACTTTTTTCCTGTATTCATCCCAAATTTCGTCGAGACGCTTTTCTCTGGGATCATCTTCCGGTAAGTCAGCGAGTTCCCACGCATCGACAAAAGGTATTTTTTCTTCTAAGAGATTGACTAAAACAATTTCGTTATTCATCACGAACCACTGAAGATAAAAATATTCTTTGTTAAAGATGACATCTTCTATCATGAGCTCACCTTCCCGCAAACGATAAACGCTCGTGGGTGTTCCCGCAGAAGTAATCATGCTTGTGTTGTTGATGAGTTTGCCGTCCCTTATCCGCCGTTTTTTACCAGGGTCTACTGGATCCCAACCGGGGGAGAGATAACTTCCGTCTGGTAGAAGAAAATCTCCATTGATCATCATTCCCAACAATACGCGCGATTCCAAAAAATTAGATCCAGATAATGCCTGTATCTGCACAGGTGGATTTGTGGGTGCAAGTGTGGGTGTTTCTTCGATAGCGATTTCAGAATCTTCGTTAAGAGTTTCAGAATCTTCGTTAAGAGGCTGTTCGCTTTCACTGCATCCAAAAGTAATAATGAGTAAGAGTATTAGAAAATATCTAAATTTCATGCTGCAGAAAAGGTGATGTATGGTTAATAATTACTTGCTAAATCAGCAGTATTTTGATATACTATTTATACTATAGTTTGGACAATTGTAGCATAGGCTGTTAGTTTCCTGTGCATCGCTATCTCTGATTTTTGTGAGAGTTCCTTGTAGAAACGCAACTCGGAGAAAAATAAACGCTAAAATCCGAGAGGGGCAGCCCCAGCGGGGCGACAGGTGTGTAGAACCCCTGTATCCCCCAAGGTCTCAGCCCCAGCGGGGCGACAGGTGTATCCTCTAAAAATTGTCCAAAGTTTAGTATTTATAGTCTATTGAGCTTATAGCTTATTGAGGATAGGGCGGTTTTGTAGCCCACCCCATATAGAAAGTACGCAAGAGAAAATCGAGTTTTGACGGTCTCGTAGCATCCCCTGCTAAAGGAGGCTTAGAAAGATTTAACATCTCTGACTTTGCGTGACTGTTACCTTTTTCTCTCCTTATGCTTTTAAGTTTACCTGTCTTCAGGGTTTATTGTCAATACAAAATTGGTATAAAACGGATATAAAAGTAAAAAAGACACAGATCATCATCAACCGACAGAAAGCCGCAGCGAACCGCAGATACAAAGGTCAGTTCCCAGAAGAACCAACAATCTCTATTCATACTGGAAGTGAGATAGACTACGCCTATGCTGTCCGTCTTGGTGCTGACTGGATACTCAAGCAAGACTATGCGAACAATCCGTGTTCTGGAACGCATATCCTGTAGCCCTGTTCAGGCACTCGCTTCTTCTTCGACATCTTTCAGATATACGCGCGCATTGTTCTGAAAGGCCGACCTGTGGACTGCCGCCTCAAACAGGAGCTCGTTCCATGCCGCTTCGCCATCTGCAGGGAAGGGTGTATCGGCATGCATTGCCTTGACCACACCATCAGCCATCCGTTTGAAAGATTCCGGCATCTCTGGACTGTCATCTTCGGCTTCCCAGACTTCCTCTATTTCCGAATTGTTCGCTTTTCGCAGGCAGTACGACCCCTCCAGGCCTTTTGCCTCCGCATAGAATTCATCGCCAAGAACCTTAACTCGCAGCGGGTGATCGTCGTAACCCCACAGATTTGTGCCGCTCAGGGAACCGATGACACCATTTTCCCAACCGATGTGGATTAAACGGCTCCAACCCCCGGCTTCATTCGGATCTCCGACAACACTTACCCATTCCGGTCTGCCGACCGTCCAGAGAATCTGATCAATGACATGGGACCAACAGTTGAAATGTGCACGGGCGTGTACCATCCGAATCTCACCCAATCGATTTTCGGCGACATCATCGTGTAGTTTACGGAAATGGTGCATAAATCGGTAGTTGAAATCGATCCCGAACTTAAGATGAGAGTCGCGCCATGTTGCAATAGCAGGTGCCGCGATTCGGAGATCCTCTTCACGCAACCGAGCTTGTCCTTCCAATCCACAGAGCGGTTTCTCTGTGAATATATTTCGTCCTGCTTCGAGCAGTTGCCGCAACGGTGGGATACGTCGCGTCTCATTGACAATGAGCAGAACGAGTTCCGCATCGCAATTTGCTAAGAGATCCTCAATCGTTGAATATCCGGGAACCCCGAATTGTTCCGCTGCCTTCGCAAGGAGTTCCGGGTCCATATCGCACACCGCGACCACTTCCGCGTCCGGATGGTTGTGGAAGTTTCCGCCGTGCATCAAACCCATACCTCTACCGCTAATAAGTGCACATTTTTGCATGACTAAATCCTTTCTGTTTACCAACCCTTCAATTTCAGGTCTCCCCACGTCGTTGTGAGTTTTCCCTCCGGTTGAACGGCAAGACCGTGTGGATCAAAATTTTCCGCGAAGATCTCTTCTTCGTGTTCAGGCGTAGCAACGATCACATTATCAACACCATAAATACCAAATTTCCAGCAATCAAAACTGATATTGCCTGACTTGTAAGTGTCGTCCTTGATTTCCCACGCAGCGACCTGTATCTTCTTTTTCTCAGTGACATCCCATATATGAATGGTCACCCGCTTTTCCTGCGTCATTAACGCTGCTTTGAGTATGAAATGGTCAGATGTCGCATTGTAATTAGACGACGCCGGACCCCCCTTCGCTGGAAAAGGTTGCCAAGCATTGACAGGTCCATCTTTATTCGTTGTTACTTTGACACTGTTGCGTCCCCACCAGCGCATCCAATAAGAACCATCCGGTGTCTGCCGGAGTGCGCCGCCACCATCACCCTGTCCACTCCATTCAATGATGAACCATTCGTAATAGATGATGACATCGCTGAAAACTGCAAAAGACCGGAGGCTCACGTAGTCCCCACCAGATTTCTTCTGGTTTAAATAGAGGATACCGTCTTTTGGGTAAACAAATTTGGGATGACCCGTTTGCCATTTAGAAGTTAAATCCAGTTCGCCTTCAAAATCTTCTTGTAACACAATTTCCGCTGTCGCATCAAACGTTCCAAAAATGAGTATCGTCAGAATTAAGGCATATCCAATTAGGTATGTCATGCTCTAAACTCCTCTGTTACGATCCATCAGAATTATTGAGACGAGACGAAATCCACTGACCCAAGTGATGTTAGAACCAATCAAGGCAGTATAACAGACAAAATAAAAAACCTCAAGGAAAAACGTCTCTATAGACACACTGAAATAGGTTTGATGTGTCCCGATTTCTGTTGCCACTTCTCTCCTAACATGCTATACTCTGATACCGCCTTCTACACTTGAAATAACGATCTTCTGAACAGCAAGTTTTCGAGGAGAACTCACAGCAAATGGAACCAGCACTTACAACTGACGACCTTCATAAACGCGTCGGGAATGCGCGCGAATTGCGAGAATATCTCTCAGCAGACCCCCACCGTCCACGCTATCATCTGCTCCCACCCGATGGATTTTTCAACGACGCAAACTGCACTATTTTCTGGAATGGGCGATACCACGTCTTTTATCTTGGGCGCATGCCAAATCCAAATTCAGATGAATGGCTGCCAGTCCTCGACCACTCCTCAAGCTGCGATCTGGTGCATTGGATACACCATCCACCGGCGATAAAACCTGCGGTTGATGGATCAATGCCGCGCGGCATATATAGCGGAGACGCTATTGAGAACGCGCCGATTCCGACCTTCATCTATCACGTCCCCAATCAAGGGACCTGCATCGCAACCAGTGAAGACGACGATTTGATTCACTGGAACCCTTCACCCGCAAACCCTGTCATTCCAATACCGGACGAACCGCAAGAATACCACGTGTTTGATCCGTGTGCATGGTATGAAAATGGCTTCTATTATGCACTCATCGGCAACAAAAACAGCCGACCGGGATACGAAGGCGACGCGACGAGTCTTTTCCGTTCGAACGACTGCATGCAGTGGGAATACCTCGGACCCTTCTACACGTCTTCGCGACGTTGGACAGATGAGGTTGAAGATTGCGCCTGTCCCGATTTCTTTCCGATCGGCGATAAATATATGCTCCTGATGCACGGGCATCGTCCTTACGGTATGGCACATTACTACCTCGGGCGTTACGAAGATGCACAGTTCTATCCTGAAACACACGGACGTATGAACTGGCAAGGTGGACAGCTTTCTGGTCCCGAAACGCTCCTTGACGATAAGGGACGCCGTATCTTTTTCGGTTGGATTCGCGAAGTTCGTCCATGGGAGAAATACGGCTGGGCTTCTGTGATGACGTTGCCGCGGATCCTATCGTTGAATGCAGACGGAGGTCTTTGTATCGAACCTGCTCCAGAACTCGAAAAACTCCGAACTCAGCATCACCAGGAAGAAACAACCCGACTCGATGCGGATACGGAGATTGGGATTGAAGATGTAAAGGGTGATTGTCTTGAAATACAGGTGGAAATTGAGCCGAGGGATGCTACAGAATTCGGTATAAAGGTTCGCTGTTCGCCTGATGGTGAGGAGGAAACCGCGATTGTATATTCGTCCGCCAACGGATTCCTTCAAATTGATCTCACGAAATCAACTTTGGATGACGACGTAAAATATCCGCGCCTGACACCACAAGATGAAGACGGCGGAGAACGCTATACACATTCACAGGAAGCACCGTTTAAACTGCTTGAAGCAGAATCCCTGAAACTCCATATCTTTTTAGATCGATCGGTGCTGGAAGTTTTCGCGAACAGTCGGTTATGCCTAACCCAGCGTATCTATCCCACCCGGGCTGACAGCCTCGGCATCTCAATTTTCGCGCACGGCGGCGAGGCAATTTTAAACAGTTTAGACGCATGGACGATGACCCCAACAGTAGGCTAATCGTTTTTTTACTATGGGTCCCTTGGGCTGCTCTCAATTTTATTGCGAGCAAGTTTCGGGTTAAGTCGAGACTGAAGTAAGGATATGTGCGGCATAACGTCAAAACACATAGCACGTAATGTAATGGAGTGCGGATTTGAGGAACGCACACAGGAGTTTAAACGCATGAAATTTAACCGCAAGGAAGAATTAAAAATCCGCAGAATCGGTTTTATTGGACTCGGAAACATGGGTGGGCGGATGGCGAAGAATCTTCACAATGCCGGGTACCCCCTCATCGGATATGATATTGATGCCGCAAAATGCGCGGCACTCGCTGCGACAGGCGCGACTGCAGGTCAAGATACCGAGGACGTTCTGAAAAATAGCGATGTCATTATGACCAGTTTGCGATCTTCCGATATTTTTTGCAGTGTCGCAGAACAACACCTCATCCCTAATGCGCGCGAGGGGCACGTCTTTATTGATTTAGGCACGACAGAAGTGGAAAAAACGCGGGGCATTGCCAGAGCATTCGCCGAAAAGAATGCGACCTTGATAGATGCTCCGGTAAGCGGAGGACCACACGGATCCGAAACCGGAACACTCCGTATCTTTGTCGGTGGTGATGCAGCGGTTGTCGAAAAATGCCGATCGATTTTAGAAGTACTCGGGGAACCGAAATATGTGGTATACTGTGGTCCGAGCGGCACCGGGCAGATCGTTAAAGGCGTGAATCAATTGGCGATGGGACTCGGCGATGCAGCCTTCATGGAGGCAATCGCGTTCGGTGTATGTGCAGGCGTGGATCCGACCGCGATTCGCGAAGCCGTCGGTATGGGTGAAGGGTGGCGTGGACAGTTCGATAGAATCGCCAAGCGCATTATCGATGGGGAAGGTGGAACCCTCGTCATCAAATACCCGGAATTGCCCTATTTCCTCGCCGCAGCAGAAGCCTCTGGGTTTGACATTCCATTGACAGAAGCACTCTACGAGTTCTGTAAAAAAGAGAATTACGAGATGTTTGACAACATGAACCGTCCTTCGCGTTCATTTTGGCGGACGTTGACAAAGGATTCAGACGCTGAAGAGCGTTAACCTGCATCGAAAACCGTTGACATTTCGACCTGTAATACCGCCAGAAGTTCCTTTTTCAAACGAATGAGGGAAACATCTGTAATGTTCCGCGGACGCCGCAAGGGAACAAGTATCTCTGCTTTTTGTGTTGCGGGTCTGGCCGTCAACACATAGATTTTATCGGCGAGTAGAAGTGCCTCTTCAACATCGTGAGTGATGAGTAACACAGTCTGTTTGTCTTCTGCCCAGATGTCGAGTAAAATAGACTGCATGACGGTTCGGGTCATCGCATCCAGTGCTCCGAAAGGTTCATCCAAAAGCAGGATTCTCTTTCGAAACATAAGCGTCCGGACGAGTGCAACGCGTTGCCGCATCCCCCCTGAAAGCTGCATCGGGTAACTATTTTCGAATCCGCTCAATCCGAGTTGTGCTAAACGCTGTTGTGCCTCTATCTTCGCGGTGTCAAGCGGTTCATTATGAATTTCTGGTCCGACGAGGACGTTCCTAATGACTGTCCGCCACGGTAAAAGGAGGTCTTTCTGCTGCATGTAGGCGAAATCTCCGGTATTACCATAGATACGCTCGCCGTTGAGGTAAATTCCGCCAGTATCTGGAACGAGAAGTCCAGAGATGATATTAAAAAGCGTGCTTTTGCCACAACCAGAAGGACCCAGCAGGGCGACAAACTCCCCATCATCAACAGAGAGATTCAGGCCGTCCAGAACCCGCAATGAGGTGTTTTTCTGATCAAAGGTTTGTGTTAAATTCTTTACCTCTAATCTGCTCATAAGCCTACAAATTCTCGCCGTCACTACTATCTTTTGGATAGAATTCTAAGCAATCGGTAGCAGGGATAATCAGTAAATCACAGTTAAAGACGTCGGGCGGCACGTTGGCGGAAAAATTGGATAAGCGGTTTCACATACGATTCGTCCGTTCTGATGTGAATCGAATCCACTTGATTTACCCGAAAAACGTGTCGGCGTTCCGCATCGGCACGCCGATTCAGTTCCGTATAGCGGTCCCGGGCTGTCTCGGAGCGTGTATCAACAATGACTCGCTCTCCGCTCTCCGCGTCTTCCAGTTCTATGAGTCCAACATTTGGCAATTCTACCTCGCGCCTGTCCTGTAAGGTAATAGCGATAAGCGAATGCTGTTTACTGCTCAGGCGTAACTGCTTTTCATACCCCGAATCCTTGAAGTCTGAGATGAGAAACACAACGCTGTGCGGCTTGAGTACCCGATCGGCGAACGCTAACGCCGTTTCAATGTTCGTCCCGGACTGCTTCGGTTGAAAATGGAGAATATCCCGAACGACGCGTAGGACGTGCCTTTTTCCCTTACGGGGCGCGACGAAATGCTCAACGGTGTCCGTAAAACAGATAAGTCCAACTTTGTCGTTGTTTTTTATCGCAGAAAAGGCGAGGAGTGCTGCAATCTCGGCAGCAATTTCTGCCTTCGTTTCTGTGATACTCCCGAAACTGGTCGAGGCACTCATATCCACAACCAACATCATGACAAGTTCACGCTCTTCCACGTACTTTTTGATGTAAGCCTGGCCCATGCGTGCCGTGACGTTCCAATCGATTGTGCGGATTTCATCGCCTACCTGATACTCGCGAACCTCATCGAAGGTAATCCCTTGTCCTTTGAAGACGCTTTCATACTCTCCAGCAAAGACAGTGTTAACAAGCCGATTGGTAAATATTTCAATGCGTTGGATTTTTTTGAGTATGTCTTTTTCGTCCATTTATCCTATTTTGTCTGAGGAAAATTAAAAGAAGGAAAATCCTTGCTTAATGCTCTGAACGCTATTATACTATTGGAAAAAAGCAGAATCAATATTTTTTGACAACCGATAACTGTAAAACCTATACCCATGCAAAACACTTTTTTGGATAACACCGCCATTGAGATCCATCGTGAAATCCAGGTCGGAAACATTTGTCACGTCGTCTTCGATTTTGACGGAACAATCTCCCTCATTCGAGACGGTTGGCAGAATGTGATGGTTCCAATGATGATTGAATATCTCCAGACCGAAACGCATACCACCGAGACGCAAGAACAGCTCGAAGCAACCGTCGTTGAATTTGTGGATAGACTGACCGGTAAACAGACCATTTATCAAATGATCCAGTTAAGCGAAGAAATCGAGAAACGTGGTGGGACACCAAAGGATCCACTCGCCTATAAAGACGAATATAACCGTCGATTGTTGCCTGTCGTTGAGGAACGGATTGCGGGACTCGCCGCGGGAACACTGTCAGCCGATCCGCTTCGCGTGCCGATGTCGCTCGAATTCCTCCAAAGCCTGCGTGAGATGGGGATCAGCTGCTATCTCGCCAGTGGAACAGATGTCGAATTCGTCAAAAATGAGGCATCACTTCTCGGTGTTGCGGAATACTTTGACGGTGGGATTTTCGGGGCATTGCGGGAATACCAGAAGTTTTCCAAAGCCATGGTCATCCAGAAAATCATCACGGATTTCAACCTCAGCGGAAGCGAATTATTAATCGTTGGGGACGGCTACGTAGAAATCGAAAACGCCAAAGAAGTCGGAGCACTCGCTGTTGGGGTTGCGTCTGTAGAGGGCAATATATACAATATGAACGCCGATAAACGGGAACGTCTTATTCGCGCCGGAGCCGACATCATCATCTCCGATTTTCGCGAAGGCACGCAGCTAATAAACCATCTGTTCAATCTGTAGAAATTATTTCATGAACAGACTCACGAGGAGCACACTATGCCAAACTACGCCAAAGCGTCCGTTCATCCTTCAGAACTCCGCGAATGGCAAGATAGCCAAACGGGCGCGCACATCTATCAACTCACAAACGATACCTCTATCAACCACAACCTCTACTTCCTGACATCTTCGTTCACCCCCGACCAAGGACATCTTATCTTTACCTCCTACCGTTCAGGAAAACCGAATTTCTTCAAACTACAATTCCCCAATGGCGACATCGTCCAGTTGACCGATGCCGACGAGATTCACGGCTACTCCGGTGTGATCTCTAAAGACGGGACTGAGCTCTTTTACACCCAAGCAGACGCTATAAAAGCAATCCATCTTGATACCCTTGAGGAACGTGTGCTGGCAGAGTTTCCGGGTGGGAGCCTCGGTGAATGCAGCGTCAGTGCAGATGAACAATTCATCGTAACGGCGATGAAGCGCGACGACAAATCGCACATCACCGTAACCGCTACCGATGGAAGTGGTGGTGAGGTCATCTACACCTCTCCAGATCAGACGATTATCCATCCACAATTTCATCCGAAACATCCTGACCTCATCGCGTATTCCGGGGATCCGGCACCTCGGATGTGGACTCTCAAACGGGACGGCACAGAAAACCAGTCGCTTTATCAGCACGACAATAACGAGTTCCTTGTCCACGAAACCTTCCTCGGTGCGTTGGACGAACTGATCGTGACGCATTGGCCCTACGCGCTTCGGCGAATGTCTCTGGAAACGCTGCAGATGCAGACAATCGCCGATTTCAACGCCTGGCACATCGCCAGCAATCGCGACGGGACAAAAGTCCTATGTGACACTGTCCATCCTGACATCGGTTTAAGGCTCGTTGATGTGAAAACAGGCGAACACACGCCGATCTGTTATCCGCAAAGTTCATCCAGCGGGAGCCAGTGGAAAACCGACCGGTATGCACTCGCCGAGGATTGGGCAGCCGCACAGCAATCAGGCGATAGAGAGCAGGCACTCAGTTGGATGGAGATGAAGGTAGACACGGTCTACGGACCGCAATGGACGCATCCACATCCCTCCTTTAGTCCAGATGAAACGGCTGTTGTGTATACCTCAGACGTTTCCGGGCATTCACAGGTTTACGTTGCCGTTATTCCATGAGGTGATAAGGAATGAGACCGATTTATACGATATGTTTAATATCGATTTTGTTTGGCGTTGCAAACGGTGTTGGAGTGGCACAGAAATTATAGAGGCACATGCCCAGATTCTAAAAGGTGTTCGCGAACAGGTCCGAGATGACTTCCTCATCCTCGTCAACGCTAACGATGGTAAAGTACCGGTTCACAGTGAATATGTCAACGGTTCTTTCATGGAAATAGGTCCTTGGCATCAAGGGGGCTATAGTTACAAATACCTTCAAGCGGTAGAAAATACCCGCCTGTGGAATGAAAAGAATCTTCGATCTCCACAAATCAATTCGCTTCGTCCCCAAGGGTTCGGACAATATGCTCCCGATGCCCCTGAAAACAAACGTTGGATGCGGCTTTTTACGACAATGAGTCTAACACATTCTGATGGATACATCCTTTACACGACGGGACGATCGGGTTTTTTTAACGGGTTTGATGAGAAAGGCGACTTTATTCCGCATCACGAACACATCTGGTATGACTTCTGGAATGCCCTCCTTGGTCGTCCAATCGGTGGCGATGAAAGCAAGGGTGTCCTCCACAAAACCTCTAAAGGTGGCACAATAGATGGGCTATTTATCCGAGAATTCACCAACGGCTGGGCGGTGTATAACAGAAGTGGTCAGGAACGCTGGGTCTATCTGCCTGAGAAAGTGTCAGGCTGGCATTCTGGTGTTGAAAATAGGCATTGGCATGTGCTTCCCGATTTAGACGGTGAAATTTACCTGAAAAGAACAACCGACAGACGCGATGTCAATGAAGATGGTATTGTGAACATTTTGGATTTGGTTGCGGTTGCCAATGGATTTGGGGGAAATGCCCCAGATGTGAATGGCGATGGTGTTGTCAATGTCTTAGATTTGGTCGCTGTGGCAAATGCGTTCAAACAGTAAATCAACATTGTCATTTCAATTTTGGGATGATATAATAGTTACTGTTGTGATGGAAGCACCTGCACCGTTCAGTGGAGATGAAAAGGACCTGGATAACAATAGCACACTACCGTGCAGATCACACAGCCTATGCATATCAGAAATCAAGAAAAACTGACCGAATTTGTCCAGAAACACCCCAATTCTAGGTCCGCACTTAACAGATGGCGTGCGTTGATAGAGCAAGAGAGTTTCGGTTCAATCGTTGAGTTGCGTGAGAAATTTCCACATGCGGACCCAGTTCCAGTAACAGTTCAAGAAAGACTGCCTACGGGCTCGTACACCACCCTAAAGAGAATTTGGACGGTTTTCAACATTGGCGGCAACAAAGTCCGTCTTCTGGCATCTATACAGTATCAACTCCATTCGTAAAGTGCTAACGCACGCGGAGTATGATAAGTGGAACAAGAGGATTTAAAAAATAATGTTAGCCAGCACACAAACATCAAAAAATGTATTGCCCCTATTGGCACCTCCGACACCTACGCAGCCGAGTATGTTTGAATCCGAAAAGCAAACTCCTTTTGTAACACAACCCTTTCTCCTTCTCAAAACTATGAAGGTTGCTCCTTATTCAGAAAGCGATTACCGTTGGCTTGCTTACGTGCTGGAATTGCTAATTGAGATCGGGAATCGAGACAAAGATCTTAGTTTTAACATCGTCTTGAGAAGTGACTACCGACAACTTTCACCGCTGCTTGAAGAGTTAGTTGACACAGTCGGTGAAAATATACACCATCCTGCGACCTCCCTAATGATGCTCGTCGGGTTTCTCGTTGAAAGGTATGAGACCGAAAACGTCCCAAAGTTGTCAGAACTTCCGCCGGAACCGATAGAAGAGGAGCCCGTTGAATGGAACGACGAATGGGAAATTATAGAAATAAGCGACTTAACACCAGAAGAAATGCAGGAACTTGAAAAAGGGTATAGCCCTGCTGCTATCTTAGAATGGAGCGAAATGGAGGTAACTATCCATGCCTTCTTCTCAATGGGCAATATCCTTTCGGGGGGGGTTGGGTAAGAGAAGCCATTTCTGCCTACGACATGGCACTTCGCCTGAAACCCGATTACGCCGAAGCTTACTACAATCGCGGCACGGCGAAAACGTTAATTGGCGAATACAAAGCCGCCATTCCTGATTTTGATGAAGCTATCCGTCTGCATCCAGAATTTGTAGAGGCACACTACAATCGCGGGACCACAAAACTTGCCCTCAACCGGCGTGAAGAAGCACGTTCTCATTTTCAAACAGCGTTAAAATTGGCTGAACAGCAGGGACGTGAAGATATCAAAGTCAGCAGCACCGAATGCCTTGGAAAAACTTAAAGGGGAAACTATGAAACACATTGGCGATGAGGTTGTGAACATTTTATATGTGGTCGCTGTGGCAAATGCCTTTTGAGTGTTCTTTTGCCGATCGTCTATAGCAGGTGGTTCAGCCATCACACATGGTAAGTCAATGCTACTCAGACACTTAATGCTTTTGACTTTGAAGTCCACTCGCGACCCAGAGAGCAAGCAGTTGAACTTGCTGCTGATAGCGTTTATCCTTTTTTGTTTCGCGCGCCAATGTGTGTTTTTTGCAAATTTGGATTTATGTTATAATGTGTATGTGGAGCCTGATGGCACCCATTTAGCAAAACCCTTCAAATCGTAGGAAACATCCACCAGACGTGGCGTCAACGCTATGTCTTCCGTGACTATCAATAATTTTGAGGTTCAGCTCATGGAAACACGTATTACACGTAAGGAGATTAACTTATGTTTCCCCATTTGTTTGCATCGCTCTGTATTTTGACGCTCGTTTTGAATGTAATGGTTGTAGAAGCTGCTAAAATTGCTGTTGTTGATTTTGCCGACGAGTGGACAAAGGTTGATGCGTTACGTCAGACCCTGGATGCGTTTAAAGTTGAGTACGATGATCTGACAAAGGCACTTGAAGGTGGAAAGTTACCTCTCAAAGCAGAAACTAAAATTTTTTTGATTGGTAGCATGCTGACTAACAATCCTATATTGCATCAAAATCTTGACAAAAACGCAAAAACGATTCAGGATTTCGTCGAAAATGGGGGGCTCGTCTGGGAACCGACCCAAGCTGATCAGAACGAAGCGAATGTGGATTGGTTGCCACCCGGATTGAGTTGTGTTCGTAGTGACCGTGATAGTCCAGTTTTTGAAATACTGCAAGCCGACCATCCGCTCTTTAACGAACCGAACCGTATGGATCAAAAAACGTTTGAAGGTTGGAAACATCAGGGCTGGCCTACTGTCTGGGAAGTCATCTCTTCTCAAAAGGGCTTTGACGTGCTGATGGAAAGTTTAGGGGAACCTGTCATTATGGAGGCGGAATTCGGGAAAGGTAAGTTCCTGATGATGGCAATCGCGCCTGATAAATACCATATCGCGGGTAACGATAACAACACGAAAGACATGGCAAAACTTTTTATGGAAAATTTGCTGTTCCATGTCGAAGAATTTGCCGCTATTGAAGCAGATGGTAAACTCACAACAATGTGGGCAAATCTGAAAATGTGGTCGATGCGATATTAGGCGTTATTGTAACCTCCAGATTTTCAACGATCTGCCGGGTGCTGCAACTTGTTTAAGTAGGGCGGATGTGGAGGTCCAGTCCGCCCTTACAAACAAAATTCCTAACTCCATAACCTATCGTGTGAACGTTCGGAGTCCCATTCTGTCGTCGGCGCGAAGTAGTCTGTCTCTTCTGCGTGGAGATGCTCGCGGATGACCTCTTCGTTAAGATCGATGCCTAACCCCGGTGTCTCTGGGACATTGATATAACCGTCTTCAATAATCGGATTCGGCAAGCCAGTTACCATCTCATCCCACCACGGATTGTCAACAGAGTGGTTTTCCAACACCATAAAATTGGATGTCGCCGCAGCACAATGGACACTCGCCATTGCGGCGATAGGCGTGCCTGCCATGTGCATAGCCATCGCAATGCCGTGCTCTTCTGCCAGATCACCGATCTTCTTCGTCTCTAAAATCCCGCCGGATGTCGCAATATCCGGGTGTGCTATGGCAATTCCTCGACTCTCGAACAGTGGCATGAAATCCTCTTTGCAATAGATGTCCTCACCCGTGCAGATGGGGGTCGCACACGAGTTCGAGAGACGCACATACTGATCGGTATACTGCCACGGCACCATATCCTCTAACCACGCGAGATTGTATTTCTCCAATGCCCTCGCGATGCGGATACAGTCCTCAATACCGATATGCCCAAAATGATCCACCGCGAGTGGTATCTCATAACCAATAATGCCCCGAACCGTTTCCACGTATTCACATAATATAGCAATACCCTTTTCAGTAAGACGGATACCAGTAAACGGGTGCATCAGGTTAGAGGTTTCCAAATTCCCCGCGGGTGCCGAGACCGTGCCCGGCGTTCCGCGAAGCAGTCCAATACCGATGTCCATCTTCAGAAAGGTGAACCCTCTGTCCATGCGTTCTTGGAGCACTTTCCCCATTTTTTCAGGATCTTTGAAGGACGGGGTATCGCTATAGCATCGGATTTTGTCCCGGAATTTACCGCCAGCGAGTTGATAGCACGGCACGCCATAAGCCTTACCAGCGAGGTCCATCAATGCCATCTCAATCCCACAGATACCGCCGCCTTGCCGAGCGTGGTGACCGAACTGTTTAACCTGCCGAAAGATTTTATCGACATTACACGGATTCTCACCGATAATACGGCTTTTGAGCATCAGTGCGTATGTCGGACTCGCGCCATCGCGGACCTCGCCGAGACCGTGAATGCCTTGATTCGTGTCCAGTTTCAAAATAGGACCACCTGTTTGCGTCCGAACGATACGCATATCGGTGATTTTTAGGGCTGAGGGTTGAGAAGCCGTCCTGACATTTGAGAGTATCTGTTGATCTTCCATTTATACGTCCCTTTCTGAGATAATGTTGAGCGCGGTATCCAGTATTGTTAAATGGAGTGCTACGCGTTGTTCCAGTTGCCAGACTGTCGGTGTCTCAGAGATAATAACATGTTCGCTATGAAAATGCAACAGGTAAGGTGCCAAGCCTTGTGTTCCCCATGAAGTGGCAACTTTGTAGACACCTTCAGCGAGATCGGGGGCATCTTCACCCGGATCCTCGGGATCTATTGGACCAATCGCTTTCGCAGCGGTGGCGAGTTTGGGACCTATATATTTCTCGTCCCGCTTGCCTTCATATAGGTAAAATCCAGTCGCATCGTAGTCTTCGTGGAAATCTATCGCGAGTGAGAACTGCGTTTGACCTAAGGCTTTTTTGACGATAGCGACTTCGGCGACATCTTCCGTTTCAAAAGCGCGATTGATGTCTACGTCGTCAAACGTCTCACGCGTATTGTGAACGTAACCGTATGGATTCATGCAAGGGATCACTGAAAACGAGAAGTTTTTCAGGAGTGCGGTGTTATCACGCGCAAGGAACTGTAAAACCGCCGCAACACCAGCAGGTTCGTCGCCGTGCATACCGCCAGTGATAAGAATGTGTTTCGGTGTTCCCGCCGAAGACGCTAAGTGAATTTGATGTATCGGGTAAGTATGGGCAGTGCCGAGTAATTCTATTGGCACGTCTAAACGGTTTAAGCGTTCGGTAACTTCAGCGTAATTGCGCAAACTTCAGACTCCTTAACAAGGTTGGTAAAGCATATACGCATAGCATATCGCAAAACGCTCTGATGTGCAATACTATTTTATCTTTGACATTTTCTGACTTTTCTGATAAAATGCATTAAACCTATTAGGAATTCATAAAAGGACGTAAAAGATGCCGACCGAAGCAGAACTTTACGATGTCGCACTCACCCATTTTGCTGATAACGACCTCGAAGCGGCTGTTAATGCTTTTAAAGAACTGATTGAAACTTACCCAGACTATATTGAAGGATTTCTCGGGCTTGGACACGCCTACGAACGGATGAGTCTATACGATGAAGCCATTGCGGCTATCCAGAAGGCGATAGAAATCAACCCGAAGGACCCGCTTGTATATACCAGTTTGTCCATGTGTTATCAACGAAAAGGGATGATCCAAGAAGCAGAAGACGCGATGGCAAAGTCGCAGCAACTGCAGATGGAGGCATCCGGTTCATCTACATAATGTCTTGAAGGATAGGTGGGGTTACAAACCTCGCCAGCAACAGAATATTTGAGGTTTTTATAATGCCAAATACGACTTTGCTTGATCCGACTTCTCAAGGCGACGCATCAGCGAAATTTCCCGCACCGCGGCTTCAGAGCCTTGATGGAAAAGTGATGGGACTGCTGAACATCACGAAAAACGGCAGCGATATCTTCCTTGACCGCATTGCTGAATTGATGCAGGAACGGTTTGATCTTGCCGAAGTGATTCATGTTAAAAAACCAACGTTCACGCGTCCCGCACCGACGGAACTGCTTGTTGACCTAGCAGAGCAAGCAGATTTCGTCATTGAAGGGCTTGCTGACTGAGGGTCTTGTATATCGTGCAGTATGCACGATGGAAGTGCTTTAGAGGAACGCGG
>VXPE01000073.1 GCA_009839745.1 Candidatus Poribacteria bacterium | reverse complement strand
GAGTATAGTAGCGAAATAGACAAAACCCAGATACCTGATGCCTAACTTATCGTAGTGCGTTGCGATGCGCCGATACTGTTTCAAGCGATGAAAAAACCGTTCAATGATGTTCCTGCGTTTATAGAGTGCCTCGTCATAAGGAGGCGGGTCAGTGCGACTCTCCCGGGGTGGGATCACCGCTACCCCACCCCCAGAGACGATCGCTTCTCTAAACGCATCCGAGTCGTAGGCCTTATCGCCTATCACAGACGCATAGCAATACCCTTCGAGGAGCGCAGACGCTTGCGTTATATCGTTGCGATTGCCGGGGGTCAGAATCAATCGCAGCGGGACCCACGTCTCACTCAGAGATAGATTCAGTTTCGTGGTAAAGCCACCCCGGCTTCGTCCGAGACGCGCTGCGGCTTGACCGCCTTTTTTTCGGGGCTCCCGCGGCACAAGAGTGGGCCCGAACTATCGTAGAATCCACGAGGATCGCTGAGAGTTCACCTGCCTCGTGAAAATGTTCATGCAGTGATTCAAAGACACCCGCATCGCACCATCTCCCGAATCGGCGATAGATCGTGTTCCAATATCCGTAGACTTTCGGCAGTGCCCGCCAAGAAGCACCTTCTTTGGTTATCCAAAGCAGTGCGGAGAGGAAGCGTTTGCAGGTCTCTGGGGACCCGACATAGACGTTGGGATAAGCCCGGAGAAACGGTAAGATGCTTTGCCAAGCGGTGTCACTGATGACGTGAGGGAGTTCTTGGGATGTATCTGTGTTGGGTGTTGCCAGTTTTGGTGTTTCCATAAATATATCGTATCACAATACCTCCAAAATAGCAATACTTTCTAAATGTAAACACTACCTAAGGAATACTTGAAACTGCCTCACCATAGTTGGTTTTATGGCAATATCTTAAAGACCAACCAAGGAAAAAGTCTTTTTTTGGGAAGTGTTCTGTTATGTCTTGCGATTCTGGGCGTGAGTGTCCTTTTTCGGGCAACGCAGAAGTATACGAACACACACCTCGAAGTACCAGAAACCCGGATCCAGCGATATGGAAAGTTTTACCTGCTCATGGCTTTTTTGGCATTCTTGCTCTCTTTGGGAAAGGCACTCGCCCCAAGCCCTTCGCTGGATTTAGGTATTTATCAGTTTTTGGTCTGGCTGTCTCCTTACAATCTGCTCTACCAATTTCTGCCGGGCTTTTCTTCGATTCGATCGCCGGATCGCTTTTATGTGTTCGTTGTTCTTTTTACGGCACTCTTAGCAGGCTATGGACTCTTTTGGATCGCTATCCGTCTGCGTCCGATTTGGCTCACAAGTCAGCCAACAGTCTTTACGTTGTCAGATTCACGAAGCTGGCTTTGTCAACTTTCAGGGAGAAAAATAGCATGAAATTTCGTATTTTATCTATCAGCATTGTTTGCCTGACGTGCCTCTTCACTGTTATAGGATTTTTCAATTTTCTAAAGCAATGGAGAGTCGCAGAGACATTACAAGATACCCTTATCAAAGCACCACTGTTTATGAAACATCTACTCATCTCCCCCCAACAACTGGGGATTCAGAGATGGCACCCTGGAGATGTTGCGACGTATCAACTGAAAACAAACACCAAAATTCAGAGAATTTCTTTCGCGGTCGCGGCAGAAGCATCCGGGGAGAGCCAACACCATTGGTTAAGAACCAATGGACTGGCGCGATTCAATGCGGTACCCATTACGTTCTGGCGGTTGTTGAGCGAAACGTCTCTACGTCCAGGCACTGAAGCAGACAGTTTTTTTTATGTAGACGAAACGTTTCTATTCCCACTACATCTGTCAAAATTTCCACCGTTCTCAGTCCTTCTCCAAGACTTAGGGACTGAAATCGTAAAAACGCCTGTGGGTGAATTCGAGTCTCGGCACTATTTCGCGCACATTCGTTCGCCGGGTGGCAATCTTGAGCCGTTGTTGGAATTATGGGCAAACGCCGCTGTGCCGCCACTCGGTATTATCAGGGCACGATGGCGCGATGAGACTTTAGATTTAGTTGATGTGAAGTCCTCGCTTGACCTAGAAACACCTCAAGTGCTTTCATCAACAAGCAAGCACCACCGCATACGCGAGCAGGGATGTGCCCAATGTCATCAGGAAGGAATTGGCGGGCGCAATCTGATTATTCCCGCGAAGTATCTACTCAGTGGAAGCGATTTAAATCTGACTGAGTGTCTGTTTCACTATTACCAAACAGGACTCATCCAGAAAAGCGATCCCGTCCGTCTACACATATTATCGAGGGGAGGGAAGATAGCCGCGAGCGAATTCATAAGACTCACATGGACAAAAGGGAGTCTCTGGATAAAAGCGGATCCCCATGGAGTGTTGAGATTTTTTTTAGATGCCGGCATATTAGAAGGCAATCTCCGTGCGATTCCGCGTAGTGGAACGCTTGCTTTAAATCTCGAAAAAGAATAAAAAAGGTATAATAGAATCCGAACGACAGCATTTGCACAGATTTGGGCATGTTTTTTCGTTTTTGCACCAAAACGGGCAATTGAAAGCGAATCGCACCTCACCGAGACGTTGCGAGGTGGCATAGAAATTGCTATATCTTTATAGACAGAGATTTTAATGACATTCTTTAGAGAAAGAGGCATTTGTATGCGAATGCGATTGTATGCGATAGTCGCTGTGATTTATTGTTTTTCCAACGGGTTGCTCTGGGCTGCCGGGGGTGCAGGGGTGCGTATCGAAAAGACTTTCACCAAAGCCGATGGTTTGGCATCCGATAACGTGCTTGCGATCCTTGAAGACCGAACCGGTGATATATGGATTGGGACGACCGAGGGTGTGAGTCGCTATGATGGCGAGGGGTTCCAAACCTATACGACCCAAGAGGGATTGGCGGAAAATGCTACGGGTCTCCTCTTTGAGGACAGTCTGGGCAGGATCTGGTTCGCCTCTGGTGTGCTTGGCAATGTTTTTGCAAGGGAAAAGGGTGTCGATATGTCATTGATGGCAATGCCATTGAGTGAACTGGCGAAGCTGCCAGGGGATCAAAAACCCGAAGGCACCCAAAATCCGATCCCCAAAAAAGGAGTGAGTCGCTATGATGGCGAGGGGTTGAGAACTTTTACAACAACTCATGGACTCGCCGATAACACCATTTTAGATATTTTTCAAGACGACACGGGGCTGCTTTGGTTGGCGACCGATGCTGGAGTAAGTCGCTATGATGGCGGAACCTTTAAGACACTGAAGACACAAGGTCCTATCGGAATGGCAGTATTACCCGAATATTGGAATCAAGTGACCGCCATTGCCCCGGATACCGCCGGAAACTTTTGGTTTGCCAGCACTGCCGGGATTACCTACTACAATCACCAAAGGTCTCTCTGGCGATACTTTGATGTCAATCTGAGCCCGTTCCAAGAGATGGGACTGTCGGAAACCGGGCATGTAACAGACCTGGTTTTTGATGCCTTGGGGAATCTCTGGATGAGCCGGGAAACAGTGAGTATAGAAAGCAGCGGCATTCGTCGATACGATGGCGAATCCTGCATTGCCTTTCCACAGAGCCACGCACTGCCGATGAACTCTGTTTATCACATCATGGAAGATCGCAACGGCAACCTCTGGTTCTCGGGTGTAAAGAAACACTTCCCGACGCTACAGGAAACGCAAAACACCCTTGGCATGACCTATACTGATACGGGAGTAGGGGTCAGTGTATACAATGGTAAGACATTTGAAAACTTTGACACAGACGAGGGACTGCCGAGTAACCGGGTCAGGTCGGTATTTCAGGACCGCAACGGCAACCTCTGGTTCGCTACAGATGCCGGTGTTGCTGTTGGCGTTTACGACTCCTCTGAAGTTCGCAAGGAAAGGCGGAGAAACAGATGAAAAAGACCCTTGAACACTTTATCTGCTCTTGGATGCTGTTTAGCGTTTTGGTTCTGTTAATGGGGTGTGTCAAAAAAGAGATCACTCGCCAGGCAGATTGGGAAACCGATTTTATGGACATCCACTTTGCGGATGCCCAACACGGCTGGATCGTAGGGCATCGGGGGTGGATTCTTCACACTGCCGATGGGGGATTGAACTGGGAAAAACAGACCGTGCATACAACTGAGGATTTCAAAGCTGTCTACTTTACAAATCCGCGGAACGGATGGGCGGTTGGCGATAAGGGATTAATTGCAACCACCATTGATGGCGGGGCGCATTGGAGACTCCAAACCAGTAGTACCCACACCCTGTTTTCGGATGTCTTTTTCATCAATTCAAAGACAGGCTGGATTGCGGGGCAAGATGGCTTACTGTTTACAGAAAATGGTGGGAAAACATGGCAACATCAGCAAGCCAGCGAGTTTCAACTCAAAGGCATATATTTTGTCAATAAGCATCGGGGCTGGACGGTTGGCGACTATGATAGGATCCTGAGGACGACGGATGGTGGCGATACGTGGAGGCGACAGACGAACCTTGTAAAAGAGGCCACCTCGACGACAGTTTCTAACGTTCACACAGTCTTTTTTCTCAGTCCTTCTCAGGGGTGGTGTGGTGGCACGGATGGCACGATTTTTCATACGACTAACGGTGGCACAGAATGGATAACGCAGGAGAGTTTTCTCCCACCGATTTATGGTCATGTGCGTCCGACTGTCAACAGTTTCGATTTCCTGAGCAAGGAGGCGGGTCTTGTTGTCGGACAGGGCGGATTCATTAATCGCACGCAGGATGGCGGTGAAAATTGGAGACTCGTGGACTCTCCGACACGCAATGATTTAATGGCAGTTGCCTTCTCAAGTCCTGACGTAGCATGGGCAGTGGGTATGAATGCGACCCTGCTCTATTCCAACGATGGCGGTTGGACGTGGAAGATGAAAACCGGAACCCCTGCGAACGCGCTGGAGAGTGTTGCGTTTGCGGATGCTAAACGCGCCGTCGCTGTTGGAGAGAAAGGGACAATCACGCGGAGTCAAGATGGTGGTAAAACCTGGAACGATGTGCCGATGGACAACTGGCACCGCATCCGTAATCTCTCTTTCGCCACCGATCGGGATGGCTGGGCGGTCGGTGACGGTGGGCTCATCCTCCACACCACCGATGCGGGTCAAACGTGGCAACAGCAAAGTAGCGGGTGGTGGTATACGCTCAACGCTGTTCATTTCATAGACCCGATGAAAGGCTGGGTCGTTGGGGATTTAGGAACAGTGCTCCACACCACCGATGCGGGGCAGACCTGGGTGCAACAAGCACCCCGGTACTTCCACGAGATGATAAAAGGTATCTTTTTCCTCAATGACACAGAAGGCTGGGTCGTCGGATGGCCGGGTATCATTTTTCATACCCAAGATGGGGGGCTGACCTGGGAACGACAGAAGTCCGAGAGTTATAATGAACTCTATGGTGCCTACTTTATCGACCAACACATAGGCTGGGTGGTTGGACAATTCGGTGAAATCTTGCACACACGCAATGGCGGGGAAACGTGGTGGTTTCAACACAGTCGGACCCGGTCAAATCTGAACAAAGTCTATTTTGCCGATGAAAATCATGGGTTAATTGTCGGCGATGAAGGGGTCATTTTAACCACGACCAATGGCGGTATGACATGGCAAAAGCAGAAAACCGGGACATCCAACGATCTCTATAGCTTCTCGCTTTCACCCGACGGCATACTCGCCGTGGGGGAAGATGGTATCGCGATGCGTTTCGCTGTGGATACAGAGAAGTTTACTGTAGAACTGCCCCCCCGCAGAAAAAATACAGCCGCAGCACTCGCTGAAACGGTTGTATCTCATTGGGAAGTTATCCTCTCGGGAACCTCACATTCCTATTTCCGAGATACCTACTTCGTCTCTGCAGCTCGCGGATGGACCATCGGACACAACGGTGTCATTTTATATACCACAGACGGGGGCACGACGTGGCAGGCAAAACATACCGGTGTCAACGAAGACCTGCATCGTATCAGCTTCCTCGATGAAAAAAACGGCTGGATTGCTGGCAAAGGGATCCTCCTGCGAACCGAAAACGGGGGACAGACATGGCATTCAACTCAAAAAGGGTTGGAAAAGGTATCTGTCGTCACTGCGATGTACTTTATTACACCCAAACAGGGATGGATCGGTATCAATAACGGGCAGACTCTGCGCACGACCGACAGCGGGAAAACATGGAGCCTTCAGAAAACAGGACTCACGGATCAGCCCATCACGGGCTTATATTTTATCAACACACAAGTTGGATGGGCGGTCGCCGGGCGAAATCTAAAAGGCGGGTTCATTCTCAAGACGTTCAACGGCGGGGATTCTTGGCAGGTTCAAGCCAAAACCCATCAACGCGGCATGGGCATCCATTTTTTCAATGCCGATGCGGGCTGGGTCGTCATGGAAGATGGCACATCCCTGATGACAACCGATGCCGGTAAGACATGGAAACAGAAAAAGGCTTTGGTGCCTGTTGGGACTCGACTCCAAGCGGTGAAATTCCGCAATCACAGATCCGCTTGGGCAATCGCCAATGGGCGGACCCTCCTCACGACGGATACCCAAGGTGAAAGTTGGGATGCACACTCGCTTGAAAAGGACACAGTTCCTTCGGAAAGTTGGCACCACAGGATCGCAGCAGGCGCACCCGACACGACACGGAAACTGACCAACGCTCACATCCTTGAAGATGGACACGGCTGGGCGGTCGGGGCATTTGCCTCAGCACTACGCACCACCGATGACTATAGCGTCGATGCCAGCCATGCTGAGAAGGCAGAAGTAACTGTAGGTCATATCTATCAGACAACCGATGCCGGCGAAACTTGGCACCAACAACTCGGCGAACAACCCGATACCTTCCGAGATGTTCTCTTCCTTGATGAAAAAAACGGCTGGATTGCTGGTGATAACGGCACCTTGATAGCAACAGAAGATAGCGGAAAGACATGGCAGCACTTAGATACGCACACCACACAAGACATCATTGACGTACATTTTGTGAGTCTCCACCCCAAATGGGGGTGGGCGATGACCGGAGACGGCACGATCCTGTATACCACCGATGGGGCAACTTGGACGCGAGGCAGAGCCACACACACACCGCAGGGGATGCCTGCAGCACTGCCAGGCAAAAACGCTCTCAATGACGTAGCGTTTGGTAAGTTTTCTGAAGGCTGGGCGGTTGGTAAAAATGGAACAATTCTCCACAACCCCGACGGCGGTCCAATTTGGAGACATCAAAAGACATCCACCCGCAAAACACTTACACGCGTTGATATGAAATTCGCACCCCTCGGTTGGGCGGTTGGCACCAACGGGGTTCTTCAGCGAACTGTAAACGGCGGAGAATACTGGAAATTTCACGAGACCAAAAGTGGTTATCACCTTCACGCCGTCGCGTTCATCAATCAACGAAAGGGCTGGGTCGCAGGGCGCGCCGGTATTATCTTGTCCACAACCGATGGCGGATTTACGTGGCGATCACAGGACACTGGTGTTTCAAAAACACTATTTGATGTCTTTCCACTTTCCGAAGATGAACTCTACGCAGTTGGCGCATCTGGTACCATCATTTATTCGACAGATGCCGGGGAAACTTGGCAACAGGAACATACAGGCGTTGAGAATGCACTCTACGCCATTACAGGTGTCAAAGACAGCAACACCCTTTGGGTGGTTGGACAAAGCGGCGTGCTGCTCCGCAGAAACGCACCCAAAAACGACGACTGACAACCTTTTTAAGTAGGACTTACGCAATAGTTTAAAAATGTGTTATACTCTCAGCAATACCTTCGCCAAAAGTGATTGACGAAATAGGGTAAATATCCTAAAGTTATAGGTGAAAGAAACCCAACTTACAAGGATGTTTACCCATGTCAATACCTTCGCCAAATTATCCGGGTCTGATTTGATGTGAAGTGAAGTGAATAG
>VXPE01000072.1:17739-25550 GCA_009839745.1 Candidatus Poribacteria bacterium | reverse complement strand
GTCTCATTGGGTATCAGGAAGTGGATGGGAAAAAACCGATGCCCTCTCATGGCAAGAAAAAGGCGCGGTCTAAAAACGCGCCTTAGAGGCATCTGTTAAACGAAAACCTCTGTTCTGACAACTGAAAGGTTTTTCGTCAGAAAAACCGAAAAACGAAAGCCGAGGCATCAGAGACACCCCGGCTTCGTTTGGTTAAGGTTAGTTCAAACAAATTTTATCCCTGAAATAACCTCTTTGTTGCTACTACTCATTGGACGACTTCAATTCACCCCACGTAGAGGTAAGTTTGCCGGCGGCTCCGATATGCCCTTTGAGGCGGATGCCACGGGTGAGCGTCTGACGATTCCCATCAAGGGAGACGTCTTCAATTTGGTAGTAGTATACGATGTTAGGTTGAGCAGTTGTATCCGTGAAGGTATACGTCTGCTTCTCTGAAGTGGTACCAGCACCAGCAATCATGGTAGCGTTGATAACTTGGAACTGTCCGTCTCGTTGCTGTGAACGCTTGATGAAGAATCCAGCGTTGTTCAGCTCGGACTGCGTTGCCCAGGTAATCACAACTGCGCCGGTGGCTTTATCGCGTGCCGGACGGAAGTGTGAGAGTTCGACGGGCAGGGGACCACCGCTATCATAGCCGGGGGTTCCAGCGTCTTCATCACTGCCATACCAGGTTGCGGGTCCGGAGACCAATGGTGTATCGGAAGCGAGAACCCAGCCGTTGGCATCTGTGCCCATTGTTGCCATGCCATCAGCGAGCATCTCACGACGGATCAAGGAACTCCGACCCGAATCGTCCATGGGGATGTCCCATGCCGATGCGGCATCGAGGTTTCCAGCCATGTCACCATACTGCACAATGCCTGTGGTTTGCGGCGGTAGGAGTGTGATCAAGAAACCTATCGGGCTCAAGAGGGTATAACGTCCCTTTTGCTCGACTGCGGCAGAGACATCAACAACCCGATCGCTGTCAGCTAAGTTACTGGAGCTCCGAGCACTTCCAGCGACGAGCAGGAGGGATTTACCCATCGTGCCGCCAGCACCTTCACCACCCCCGACACCGAGTGTGCCACTGAGGTTGATGCTGATCGAAGTCGCAATCGCATCGGTATCTGCAGCATCGTTCTCAATCTCAACAGACCATCCAGCGAGGCTCTTCGCTGCGCCAGAGACGTTGGTGAGTTCAATCCACTGCGGGAGTCTACCGCTACCCGTGTCCACCATGATTTCGGTAATCTTGATATCCATCGCATCCGCAACGGGTGTTGGCGGTGTGACGACAGGTTCGGGGGCGGGTGCGGGGGGCGCCGGATAGTTAATTGGCATCGCCCCTGGCGAACCAACGCGTCCTTGGACATCTGACTTGAAGTTCTGGCTTGGTCTTTGAGAGGATGCCCAGCTGCTTGCCATCGTGCCATCAGCAGCCATACCCGCGGCATCAATAACACGCTGCATCGAAACAATGTCGATTGCAGCAGCGAATTGGACATCTGCTCCACCGATAGCCGCCATGGATCTACCGCTCTGTCCTGTGCCAGCGATGTTCCAGTTCCGAGTACTGACCCGGTCTGCGATCTTACTATCCGCAGCCATCATATCCGGCAATGCCTCATTGGCTTCATAGAACATCAACTTATAGTCTTTGGTCTTGATTTGAGCACCTGAAGTATTGCGAATCTCAATCCACTGATTGTGATCGGGATCGGCTAAGGATGCATCTGTGCCCCACATGATTTCACTGATGACCGCGCCTGTGCCATCTGTCGTAATCAAGTCAATCGTGCCGTCATTGACGAGGAAGTTCTCTAAATCCCGAAGACCGCCCACAACGACGTTATATTTTTGCGCACGTGCGCTTCGACCACTACCGGCGAGGTTGGCATCTTTCGCATCCCCCGGATGCATGATTCCAGTGCTACTCGACTTTTCTGCGTCGTTGGCACCCGATCCATCGTCCTTGGCGACAACCAAATAGCCATCCATCGGGATGATCGTGTCGTTCGCGATACCGACCGAGGTACCTGCTGCGGCTGTCGGCTTATCGACATTCGTTAGATCTACAGAAACCTCTAACTTCTCTGATCCATTCGCGAGATCATCTGGCACTTTTCGGACAGCTCCGGCAGATGTGCGACCTACTTCATACTTGTTGGTAGGGTTAAGAGCTTGGTCTTCAAAATCCTTAACCCAGACAATCACTTTATCTTTCTTGAAATCTGGTGTGATTGTCACCTTATATGTGTGATACACGTCTCCTCTACCGGAAGCGGTATCGGTATCATCAGCTGGTTCATCCATGGTTCCACCGTCAACAAGTGCTCCAACACTGCCATTTTGGATACCGATATTACCTGCTTTGAATTCTTTCGGGGTTTCACTGAGCGTAATCTTCACGTCAAAGGGACCTGAGACCTTTGCTGCTTTAAATCCAGATGCAGGGTCAAGCAGCTCCATCATAATGGGCCGGGTCATGATAGAAGCGGAGTTCTGATCTGGCGCTACATATTTAAACTTCAACATAGCACCCGTGCTATCTGTATCTCCTGTAGTTGCAGATTGAAGTTTCTTAGGCAGCAGGTAGATAGTTACTTCTGAGTCAGCATCAGTACTTGTTGCTGTTATTGTTATCACGAGCCGTTTGTTGCCTTCGCTGACTGTTGGCGCACTTGCTCCGATAGCTCCACCTATCACCGTAAAAAGCCCAGGGACATCAGCATCAGCAGGGACTACGAGCGGCTCCTCAGCGTCGAGTCTTATTGAACCCGCGGTACCCGCTAACACTTGGATACCATCAGCGGAACTGACATCCGCTGGATCACCATCAGCAGCATGATTGGCATCATGAACCCGTAGTTTTATCTTATTTGCCAATGCTGTCGGTGCTACGATTAAGAGCCCCGCTACCATCAAAGTTAAGAAGGAAAATGTCCATTTCATAGACATCATTCGTTTCATCTCCTTGTTCTTATGGAATAAAATTGTAAACATAAACCTAAAACCTTACGGAAGGGAAAAGATGAAAAGTTAACCTTTCTCATGTCTTGCCTCCGCTTATGTACAAAATAAGAACGGACTCAGGGATTATTAAATCCGTATCTTGATTTGAACTTAACCTTTTACACATAATGTTCTGTCGGGATTATGTGTTATCTTCTAAGGGTCTCAACAGAATTTCATAGCACAAATGTGTAAAAATCTCGCGTTTCAACCCTTTATGCTATCAATTATACATTATTTAACGCATTATGTCAAATTAAAATACAAAAAATGCATAATTAATCAAAAAACCGCAAAATTCAAACAATATTGTGTAAAAATATCACTTTTTAACCCATTACACGTTAATTTTACACTATATAACGTCTTTTGTCAAATTAAAATTACATATATTTGACAAAAAAACGCTAAATTATCATAAAATTGCGTAAAGTTGTAGATATTTACGAAAAAATGTGGAATTCGCGAAAAGCGTGTAAAATGGAGTTGGAATAATCACAGAGACATACAAATACTTATTCAATACAACAAAACGACGACTTTCGTAGGGGTTGGGTTTCCCAACCCTTTCCCATATCTTAAAGTAACCGAAGTCGCTACTCACGAGATTTTCTGTATTCAGCGGACGTTTTTCATTGAAATGGGTGATTATACGTAGGAGTTTTGTAGCGTAGGTTGTTGGTCTCCTGCGTGCTAAAGATGCACAACCTAACAGGTCATGCTACAACTCCACCTAATCTATGATGCTTCAATCCTCAACACCCCTTGTTTTTCCTGCCCTATATATTAAAGTATATAACCCGTTCGCGAAATTTATGACTGCTGCGGGTGCCGCAGTTCAGGCGCTCGCCAAAATATTGCCGCCTGTATGAAGATTAAGAATTCAATTAGGTTGGGTTGAATCCGAAAAAAAGGTTGACCTTCGACGGGAAATAACAGTATAATACTCCTATGCCATACTATGATGAGGTGTTTAAGCATATTTTGGAAGGCAAGGCGTTCTTGGATCCCGATGCCCTTGGGTTGCTGCCTTTCGCAGCGTTGATGAAACCACCTGTGGACATGACCCCTGAAGCCTGGGTTGAGAAATGTGTACAGACAACGCAGCAAGCATCGGTAGATACAGAGACCCGGGGAACATTGTTATTTGCGCTCTCGCTTTTCGGGAGTTTAGTCCACCCCCCGGAACTTTTTCAAAATCCTATATCGGAGGCCATCATGCAAGAATCTCCTTTTTACGAACGCGTCAGACAACAATGGATCGAACAAGGGGCAACACACGCCAAGCGTGAGGCTGTTCTCAAACTCCTATCGCACCGATTTGGCAGTGTTCCACAACCCATCGCTAACCACATTGCGCAACTACGCCACATCGCACAACTCGATGCGCTCTTTGAAGAAGTTATGGCGGCTGAGGCACTTGATGATATTCAATGGTGAATCTGAAATCTATGGAGAAGTGGAGGAATGCGGGTATGGCGAAGACGGTTTGTATTGTCGGCACAATGGACACGAAAGGTTTGGAATTCGCGTTTATCAAAGCGCAGATAGAATCAACTGGAACTTCAACGTGTGTTATCAATACCGGTATATTGGGAGACCCTCAATTAACGTCGGATGTTTCCGCGGATGAAGTCGCACAAGCGGGGGGGTCATCCCTTCAGGCATTGAGAGATGAAGGCGACCGAGGGAACAGTGTCGCTGTAATGGCACAAGGTGCCGCTACGCTTGTTGCTGAAAAACAGGCAGCAGGCGAAATCGATGGGATCATCTCACTCGGTGGTTCCGCAGGCACTACCATCGGCACAACAGCGATGCAGGCAGTCCCCGTGGGTGTCCCGAAAATTATGGTGTCGACCTTGGCATCGGGGGACACGAGTCCTTATGTCCAATCTAAAGACATAACTATGATGTATTCTGTTGTGGACATCGCAGGTATTAACCGATTGTCACGGCAGATTCTCGCCAACGCCGCGGGTGCGATCGTTGGGATGGTCAACGCGGAAATGCCGGAGGCAACAGCGGACAAGCCTCTCATCGCGGCGACGATGTTCGGTGTGACAACCCCATGTGTCACAAAAGCGATGGAAATTCTTGAAGCCGCTGGTTATGAAGTCCTCGTCTTCCACGCAACCGGGACCGGTGGACAAGCGATGGAGGATCTCGTCAAAGGGGGTTTCCTCGCTGGCGTGTTAGATGTCACAACAACCGAACTTGCTGACGAATTGGTCGGTGGGGTCCTCAGTGCCGGTCCCGATCGGTTGGAAGCCGCGGGAGAAGCTGGACTGCCGCAAGTTGTCGCGCCAGGTGCCTTGGACATGGTGAATTTCGGTCCTCCTGACACAGTGCCAGAGCAGTTCAGCGACCGACTGTTCTACCAGCACAATCCGACTGTGACACTGATGCGGACAACCGCTGAAGAGACTGCTGAACTCGGACGCATCATGGCACGTAAACTCAGCGAGGCACAGGGACCCACAACAGTTATTATTCCGGCGCAGGGCGTGTCAGCGATTGACAAAACAGGACAACCCTTTGATTCTCCCGAAGCGCGCACGGCATGGAGCGAGAATCTGAAGGCACACATCGGGGACAATGTAACGGTTATTGAGATGGACGCTCACATCAATGACGACGCATTCGCAACAAAACTCGTAGAAACGTTGTTAGCGAGTATCCAGTAATTGTAGCGTCTATACAGATGTCGTCCCACTCGGAAAACTTTATCGGTCAGGTTTCTGATGACGGCGCAGGCAGGTCTACGCGGAAGCACGTTATTTGCCAAATCCACCTGACTGAACCGCAAGGAATCATTAAAAAATGGCAAGAACCTATAGGACACTTACCCAAGAAGATATTAATCACTTCACTGAGAAGGGGCATGTTATCCTGAAAGACTGCTTTCCGCGCGAGTTGGCAGCAGAATGGCAAGATTTCGCTTTTAAGCGACTCGGTTATGATCCAAACGATCCGACGACTTGGGAAGAACCCCGAGTCCATCTGCCTTCTATGAACAGAGTACTGATTGAGGATGTGGCACCGAGGGCATGGGATGCCATCTGTGATCTGCTCGGTGGCGAAGACAGGATTGTCAATTTTTGGGGCGACGCAAAGCCAGGATGGGGCGACGGTTTTATTATTAATTTTGCGTTAGGTGCGGACACACCGTGGCAACCGCCTTCTCCAGAAGTCGGTGGGTGGCACAAAGATGGCGATTTCTTTCGTCATTTCTTAGACAGTCCGGAGCAGGGATTGCTCACAATCGTCGTTTGGTCGGATATCTACCCAGAAAGCGGCGGGACGTTTGTGGCGTGCGATTCGGTTCAACACGTCGCACAGCGGTTGTATGAACACCCAGAAGGGTTATTGCCTGGCGGATTTGGGCAACTCATTGACAAATGCCAAGACTTTGTAGAAATCACGGGGAACGCAGGCGATGTTGTGCTGTTGCATCCGTTCATCTTGCACGCCGCTTCGCAGAACCCTTCGGGACGCGCCCGTTTCATTACGAACCCGCCAGTTTCCCTCAAGGAACCGATGAATTTCAATCGTGAGAACCCAGACGATTTCTCACCCGTGGAGTTAGCCGTGCTGCACGGATTAGGGAAAGAGCGATTGGATTTCAAACCAACGGCACCGCGGGAACGTTTGGTCCCAGAACGCGTCAAACGTCAGCAGAAGATGCTCGAAGAGCAGAAAAAGCGGCTTGAGGTGGATTCCAATAAATGATGATAAGACAGTGAGTAGTTCTCAATGTGCAGGCCCCCCGTGTTGCGCATAAAATCTGACTTCTCGGATCACAATGTCCTCAAAAGGCACTTTAATTTTCTGTGTCAGAGGTTCTCGTTCAGCGTGTGCCAAATCCCGATTGGCATGGATAGTGAGTCGAAGCCAACGTACGGGTCTGTCGATATCAATGCGGATGACCGCCCCATTCTCGGATCTCGCGATTTTATGGCTTCTGACAGGCTCAAAGAGAGACTCTTGGAGAGATTTCTGTTTTCCGGGTTTAACTTCTACGGTCGCTGTGTGTACCAAAAGACGATAAATGTTTGAAACCGGATGCACCTCAATGTAGGCAACAGGAGTCAGCGTGCCAAGTTGAATCCACGCCTCCGCCTTATTTCTGCCTTCCAACCAGTCGTCATACCGTCTCGGATACACTACGCCCGCCTCAGTGTAATCCTTTTCAATCATACCCTTTACCTTGAGGATCCCAGTTGTGGCGAGGTTGCCATCGACAAGCCCTGGATACGCTTCACATGACAAATGCGATGCCTCAATCCGTTTTGGAAATGTCTGACTTAAGGGTACACAACTGACTAAAAAAAGGTACATCAGACATCCGATCAACACAAATGGGGTTGCTGTGAAAATGCGGTTCATTTTTCAATCTCCTTTTCTCGTGAGTTGCTTGATAATTCACCATAACTCTCAACTGTTGGTAACGAGAAATCTCTTTCTGCGGTTTACATCAAAAGGAGCCAGCAAATCACGAAAATATGGTAGATTTTAGAATTACTTGGACATTCTCAAACAGAAAAAGGAACCGCACCCTATTCAGCCCTGTAAGGGCGATATGTTTATAGAAAACGATAGCATCGTGTATTTGAGCCCTGTAAGGGCGATATGTTTATAGAAAACGATAGCATCGTGTATTTGAGCCCTGTAAGGGCGATATGTTTATAGAAAACGATTCTCTCAGGATTCCCAGCCCTGTAAGGGCGATATGTTTATAGAAAACGATAGCATCGTGTATTTGAGCCCTGTAAGGGCGATATGTTTATAGAAAACGATTCTCTCAGGATTCCCAGCCC
>VXPE01000072.1:0-17729 GCA_009839745.1 Candidatus Poribacteria bacterium | reverse complement strand
AGCCCTGTAAGGGCGATATGTTTATAGAAAACGATTCTCTCAGGATTCCCAGCCCTGTAAGGGCGATATGTTTATACGGTATACTCAGCGGTTTCGGATTCAAAAACATATTTCCTATCATAAGCAATCCCAAAAAGATCAAGAAGCTCAAGATATTCCTCACGAAACGTCTTTTTTGAATGATGTAGTTCTTGATTCCTAATGTACTTCGCGACAGCATCCAATTGCGAATGAGAATATGAAAAAGCCGAAAAACCTTTCTGCCATTCAAACCTCCGCACAACCCATCGCTTTTCATTAATGAATCTCGACGAATTTGCCTTAATATCTCTCACTAAATCCGTTAATGCCCCTTCCGGCGCGAGCCCAACAAGGATATGGATATGATCCGGCATAGAATTGATTTGAATCACCTTCTGTTTTTTGTTTGTGATGATACCTGTAATATAGCGATGGAGTTCATCTTTGTGTGCTTTCGGGAGCAGGTATTGTCTGCCTTTGACCGCGAAGACAATATGGACGTAGAGCTGGGTATAGGTGTTTGGCATGGCCTCAAGAAATCTCCTTGTAATTTTGATAAATATATCGACGCTATAAACATAACGCCCTTACAGGGCTAAAATACACTACCATAATCCTTTCTATAAACATAACGCCCTTACAGGGCTGGGAAACCTGAGAAAGGCTTTCCTACCGAGTGCGACGAAATCTACTCAAACTGGTGTCGGCTTTGACGGCACGCCTTCCCTTTGCCCCGGATGACATCCGTCTGCTGCCATGTATCAGCAGCACCGCAAATAGCATCACTTTCGCCGAGCCGTTGTTTGAGTTCAGATTTTGTGAACCATTCACAACCATTATTAGCGAGTGCATCAATGTCTAAGTTTTCATCAGAAAAGCCGTAGATCCGACAGATACCATCTCCCTCTTCAACATCCTCAATATAAGACATCCAAGGGACCTCTAAACCGAGTTGCGTTTGGGTGATATCTTGCAGTGAACCGATCCGCGCACCGACATCCCAACCAACACCTTTCTCCTCTTCCCAACCTTCGCTCCCGGGCAACTCCCAAGCATTTGTTTCGGCATCACGACGGAGCAAGAATTTCGATTCCTGACTCGATGCATCCTCAATAAGCAGGCGCGTCGTTGTAATCGGCTTATCAAAACAGACAGGAATGAGACGCTTTCCATTGTCGCTCAATGCGTCCAAAGCGGCAGGATTGTAAGGATAATATCCCGCGGCGGGCGGTGCGTCAATAGCACAATATTTATTGAAAATCCCGCACCGATCTTCGGTTGTGGTGCCGGGGGGTGCTTCGTGCCAGACGTGCTCGTTGACGACCAGCAAGTCCCCTGCTTTGAGTTCAGGATCAATGAAATCGGGTAACTGCTCTGGATCAGGACGCGTGAGATCTAAAATGTGTGCGTCCGAATCAATCACCTGTGTCAACTTGTGTGATTTGGGCGACACGAGAAAAGGACCGTATTCTGTATCGAAATCGGTCAGTGGGATGATGGCAAACACCCAGTTCATCGATGACCCGACAGGGCGCCAGCGTTTGTAGTCGCAATGCGCCCCACCCCCTTTATCGCCGGGTGTCCGCAAATACGCCACATAAGCCGTGAGATGCGCGGGTTGACCGAGCGCGGATTCTACGGCACCCACAACTGTCGGATGTTCGGCAATCGCGGTGAGTCCGGGGTCGGCAAGACGATTGCCACTGACTGTATATTTCGCCGACTCAGGATATTTGAGCGTCGATGGATAGGCATCGCGTTTTACCTGTTTCTGGACGACGCGCCGGAGTTCATCTGCCTCCTTCGCGGATAAGAGATTTCGCAGAATTACATAGCCATCCTCACGGTAATCGGCGATCTGCTGCGCGCTGAGCGTCGGGGTAACTGTCCCGCTCATAATTCAACCTCCTTCACTTTTTACAAGTAAGTTTCAACTCATAGGACTTACGCATACTGCTCTTTTGTAGCATAAACTTTTAGTTTGGGTTTCCACCAGAACGCTGTGTTTTCCGAAAAATCTCATCTCACAGAACAGACGACAGTCAAAAGTGCGTAAGTCCTGAACTCATAAACTCCCCCAAAAGGGGATGCTCCAAAACGGATGCGACCTCTGTCCAAGCTTCTTTGCTATTCTCATGTGAAAGGTCGGGCATGAAACCGAAGTCAAGATAAACTTTTATCGCTGCCGGACGCCCGGTTGACGTGCCGAGAAAACAACGTTCATGGGATTGCTTCAGACGCTCCATCGCCACGGTCATCATCGGTTTGGACAGCCCGTTTCCTTGATAGTCGGGATGAATCACGACCCAGTGGATCTGTCCCCACACCTCTTTATTTATATTTTGCCACCATGCCGTGATTGTACCGATTTCCTCGCCTGTGTCCGTCGTTAGGTAAAAACTTCTATCCTCCATCACTGAGAGATGGCGTTTAAATTCGCGATCAAAAAGCCCGTCGTCAATTTCAGCGTACGGCTCCCCCGCTTGCAGAATCCGTGTCCAGATATGTCCCTCATTCCGGCGATAATTCCGGATGGCATACCCCTCTGGAATCGGGAATTGCGGGATATTCTCCATATTCTCACGAATCATTCTGACGCTATAATTTTTCATTTTTTTAATTATACCTTGCGGGAGAACAATGTAGGTTTGAACCAGAGACGTGCTTTCCTAAGTATCCGCTCTCCATTTCATTACGAGCTACAGATTCGATTTTTAATTATACCTTGCGGGAGAATAACGCAGCAACTTAGGTTATAGTAGATTTTGAAAATAAGTTTACACTTCTGCCCCCGGTAGGCGAGGTTTCCTAACCTCGCCGATGCAAAAAAGTGTAAAGGTAATTACGGGTTTTACTATAATATAGCATAATTCCTAAAAATTCTGCAAAAAAGTGAAAATAAAGAATAAATTCGCATCGCATCTAAAAATGTGGTATACTACATACAGCACGCCTAACAACTCCACAGGAGCTCGAAGGTTTGTCTGTTGTGCATAGACACGAGAATCGTAGACAAGTTGTAGAAGACACGTAGATATGTTTAGAGGCACCGTCCAAGGAGAAACATAGATATGGGAACTATTGTCATCGCGGAGATCCCCGCTATAGGAGTCCCAGCACAACAGGTTCAACAGAGAGACCCGCGGCCCATCCAGCTGAACGATCCTCGTTTTGAGGAAACTTATACGGCTTCTGTAAAAAGAACATCTACTGGGTGGAGTGGACGGATTCCTGATGTGCCTGAAGTGAAGATGTGTGAAGGCATTACCCAACAAGCCCTTTTGGAAGCTTTAGCAGACAGTCTTCATGAAATCCTAAAAGCCCGTTCCGCGGCATGGGACAAACAAATTGAAGCGGATATAAAAGCAGGGAAACTGGATGCGCTGCGCGATGAAATACTTGAAGATATTCAGGCGGGGAGGCTAACCGATTTATAAAGCTAAAAAGGAGTCAAAGAAGAAGATAAATGAACACCCCATAAATTTATCATGGAAAGATCACCCACCCCCATTCCAATCTATACCATAGGCTATGGAAGCCGTTCCATTGCGGAACTCATCGAAGTGCTACACCAGCACGAGATCGCCTACCTCATCGATGTCCGCTCCGCCCCCTACTCGCGCTATAAGCCGGAATTCTCCAAAGCACAACTCGCGAATCAACTCGAACAGCATGACATCCGCTACGTGTTCATGGGAGACACACTCGGTGGTAGACCCGACGATGAAACCTGTTACATCAACGGGAAACTTGACTACGAAAAGGTCAAGGAGAGAGAATACTACCAACGCGGTATTGAACGTCTACACACTGCTTTCTTGCAACAACACGCTGTTGTCTTGATGTGCAGTGAGGAGAAGCCAGAGGAATGCCACCGATGCAAACTTATCGGTGCGACCCTCACAACGCAGGACATACCGGTCATCCACATCGACGAAAACAACGAGCAAGTGACGCAGGAGAAGGTCATTGAGCGTCTGACAGGCGGACAATTGTCGATGTTCGGAGACGAGACGTTTCATTCTCGGAAAAAATACACTTAATTCTATCCACTATGAAAATTAAAATTGTTACCATTGGCGTATACGGCTTTGATGAATCCGGTTTTTTTGACGCGCTCTGCCAGGCAGAGGTTGATACATTCTGCGATATCCGGAGTCGGCGCGGTCTCCGCGGTGCAACCTACGCATTTGCCAACAGTGTGCGATTGCAACGGAAGTTGAAGTCTTGATACCCTGTACGGAATTCCCCACCGCGAGTGTGGGTGATCAGGAAAACGCTGGAAATTTAAGGGCATATATGGTATAATTGGTGTACAGTTGGATAGTTTTCGCCTGCCTTTGCATTCATGTGTAAAAAACATCTTTTGAGAAACAGTAAATATTTTGGGAAGAAGATTGAATATGGTTGATTGGGAGAAAAATTTTGCGATTATCGTACGAACATCAAGTTTTTCTCATCTTAGAGACCTTTACACAGGCAAAGCAGATTTGGGAAACGCGCACGAAAATGATCCTGCATTTGGTCATGCAGTCATAATTCTAAAGATTGGTGACGATTTGTATTATCGGGGATATCGCCCCACTTTAGCAGATAGGGGGCTTCGTGAAGCCTTAGGAGCGAATGATAAAAGCGCAGTCATAGATATTCTTCGCAAAGGGGTAACCGCGGAAATATGTGACGAGCGAAGTATGTACCAGGAAGTTTTCCAAACTGCACTTCCTGGGTTTGTCTATCATTACTTGAATTACAAGAAAAAAGAAGTAGATGCTATCTGGACTCAGGTCAAACAGGACGAGGAAAAAGAAGACAAATATTATACACTGGAGCCAGATACAGCCAGACAATCTGGTGAATTCGCCGAGGACTCGCTTGTCCATAATTGTGTAACATGGATCATTGAAACTCAGCATGTATCGGTTAACCGCTTTCTTTTAAAACGTGTACGTAATGGTAACATTTCCCAATTTGCTGAGAATTTACACCAAACTGGAGATAGTCTGTGACTAAGGAAAATTCAATTAAAATTAGCAAGTTTCATATTGATGATGGGGGACTTTTGTTGATCTCTGAGGCTGATAATCTGCCATTTTTGGTAGTTGATGCCAAAGGGGTTACCTTTGATGCGGGGACCTTCGCAGGGTTTTTCTGCGCTTTGGAAGGTCTATTCAAATTTATCGTAAACGGGAAAAGGGATTCTGCATGCTTTGTGCAACTCAAATTTACAGAAGAGGATGTTTACCAAATTGGAAATTTCGATTTTAGCGACGAGCAATACACTGACGCATTGCATTGGGTAATCACAGGAAACAAGCAGATTGCACAGAAAAGAGAAAGGAAAAAAGAAGATTCTAAACACTACACAGATGCGGTTATAAGTGTGATTGCGACGTGTTTGGGAAGGGACAAAAAATCCCTTAAACCCGATACAACTATTAGAGAGACTTTCGGTTCTTTAGATTCTTTGGATAGACAAAATTTGATTTATAAGACAGAAGAGCGCTTTTCAATCATCGTTCCAGACAGCATTTTTGCACAAATCGTCACAATTGCTGATATGATTGATTATGTGAAAGCACAAGTTGAAAACGAAACAGATTTCTTGGAAAGACCTCACCGCAAAGACAGAAACATACGCGGGATCAAGCACGAACACACGGCAGAAAAACTATTGCAATAACATTCGCTCGACTCTTTCTTTCGTCGGCTCCACAACTACCGTTAATCTTCATAAAATTTATGCTATAAAAACACAGCGAATAATGAATCGTCCTCATCTAATTAACGTCTGATGTGGGAATATGGAACTTTTGAAGGCGGTTCTGGCATCACAGGAATGATGTAACTCCGAATCGTTAAACCCTCTACTGTTTCCGTCTCTACTCGCGGTTCCGGGTTCTGTCGATGGTCAAAGACAACGTAGTACCCTTCTGTTAGACCTTCAGAGCTGAGATACACTGCGAGTTGCTTTTTGCCTGCCTGATAACGATTGTCGCCTCTCCAAATTTTTGTTTCTATAATATACTTTCGCTGATTGTGGGTAATGATAAGGTCCATCCTGCCTCTGCCGGTTGGCACCTCAATGTGCATGAAACCACCAATGATTTTAACAAACTGGTCAAGATAGGCGAGCAGGAGATGTCTACCCACCGATTCTTGAGGTGTATCGGGGACTTGTAGAATCCTGAACCCTGCGCGGGCAATGAAATCTTGGAAATTATCAAGCAATGACTCCATATCAACCTTGCCTGCGAGTGTGAGGTAAGCAAGAAAGTCTTCACGCGAATCTTCGTGTAAGTACTCATCTTCTAATCCATTCACGACAGGCTTGAACGCTTGCAGGATACAATATAGATAAATCGGATTAACAATTTCACACATACCGTCCTCACCTCTGGCAATGACCCCGTACGTGGCAAGTTCATTTATAACGTCACTCCGTAGATTGAAATCAACACCTTCCTCCCGCGCCATAATCCGCATCAAAAGACTTTCAAAACGCGGGTCTCTTCTGATATTGGTCAGCAGATGTGTGAAGTTAGCGTTATCTTCTTCAAGGAGTTGCGCGTGTGCCTCTGAAAAGTGTGCCATAGTAATCGACTCGGTTTTCGGAACCTCCAATTCTTCCGTGAGAATCTGTGCGAATCGGTTCACCAAGACAGGTTGCCCAGCAGTCTGTTTATGAATAGCTGCGATAACTTCAGGAACAAAAGGTTGTCCGACCTCGTCTGTATATTGTCCAAGCAGTTCCTGCACCTGTTCGAGGGTGAAGTTGGGTAGCTGAAACTCGTCTTGGATATTGAAGGGGGAGATAGACCGGTCGTAGTTGAGTTGTGCGATACTTTTAACTCCGATGATACCGACGCTGTGCGGACACCGGGGCTTCCCAGCAATGTAGATATGGCGGAGCGTATGAAGAAAATCGCTCAGGGCAGCGGATGGGATGCCATCAAACTCGTCAATGATTAAGACGAATTTCTGGGGCATTAGGAAACGCGCGAGGTTTCTAAAAAATCGTCGCATTGCGTGAGGGTCGGTTAGTTTTGTGTCCGCTAAAAATTGGATTAAAGCTTCAGATGGGGAGCCGCCGCGTCGCTGAAACAAACTCTCAATTTCTTCGCATATATCTTGGTAAAGGTTGGCATAAAAATCAGCAACAGCGGTGTTTTTGTACACATCAAAATTCAGTCGAATAGGGAAGTAGGTGAACTTTGAAGCGGATTCAGCTTGAGCGGTAGCAGCGTTACCGACCGCGAGCGTTTCCAACGCAGCCTGAAAGAAGGTAGTTTTGCCTGTTTGGCGCGGGGCAAACAAGACAACATATTTACCTTCTTCAACGCGTTCGATGAAATCGGCGATCTCCTCGGTCCGCGCAACAACGTAGTGCTCTTGAGGATTGACGGGACCGTGTGTTCCAAAACGTCTCATTTTCTCTCCTTTTCGCTAAACCCCTGGTACTTGATTGTATCATATCGGGTCGATGCGGTCAACGCCAAATATCCACAATTCAATGAATAGACGGATTCTTCTATGTTGCAAAATTATGCACCCATTCAGCCGAAAATTGTGTCTTTAACTTATGAGAGGTCTTACGTATTACGTTTATTGTTCAAATTACAAGATGATCTTAGGAGAGAAACTTTATGGGTTGGTTAAATGGGCATTTTTCTTCACTTCTCGGACTTTTTTCAAACTGGCGTTTTTTAACAATTTTGGGACTCGCAATCATAGTTGCTTCAGTGCTCAAATTTCTAAATATCAACTAAAAATCTAATATGAAGGAACAATTATAAAACCTTCCTTAAAATAATTCCAACAATATCCGATATTGACTCCCGATCCAGCCATTCAATACGGGTGTCTTTTCGGAACCACGTCAACTGCCGCTTGGCGAACCGACGGGTGTTCTGTTTCAACTGCGAGATCGCATCCAAATACGTGCAGTCCCCGTCCAGATACGCGATTAACTCCCGATAGCCGAAACTTTGGAGCGCGACCGAATCACGTGCATATCCCGCCGCTAACAACGATTCAACCTCCGCTATCAATCCGTTCGCAAGCATCACATCCACGCGCTGTTCGATACGATGGTATAGCAGCGCACGCGGCATCCTGAGTCCGAAAGCAATGAACGGATACCGCTGTTTTTCGGGATGCCACTGCTGTTGGAGTTCAGACATCGGCGTGCCAGTCAATTCATAGACCTCTAAAGCACGGATGACACGGACGAGGTTGTTCGGATGGATCCGATCCGCAGATTCTGGATCGCAGGTTTGGAGTCGCTTGTGGAGGGTATCAACCCCGTGTTGCGCCGCTTCCGCTTCAAGTCGCTTCCGGAGTGCGGGATTCGCTCCCGGTCCCTCAAACAATCCATCAACAATCGCTCGGAAGTAGAGTCCCGCACCGCCAACCAGCAAGACCCGCTTGCCTCTGTTTCGGATGTCGGCAATTGCTGCATCTGCGAGGGATTGATAGTCAGCGACAGAAAAGGGTTGGAAAATGTCAACGCAGTCTATGAGGTGATGCCGTGCTGCCTGCTGTTCTTCGGGGGTAGGTTTCGCGGTGCCGATGTCCATCTGTCGATAGATTTGGCGGGAATCGACAGAGACAATCTCGGCATTGAGACGTTGCGCGAGTTGAATCGCTACCTCTGTTTTACCGACTGCTGTGGGACCGAGAAGGCAGACGAGGTTTGATGTCATTTTCCTACAATCCAACCGCCGCCGAGGACGTATTCTCCATCGTAAAAAACGGTGGCTTGTCCGGGTGTAATGGCACGGCGCGGTTCATCGAACTTCACGACTGCTTCGGTGTCGCTGGTAGGTGTGATTGTCGCGGGACCGCCGTCATCACGGGATCGGATTTTGACGTGGGCACGGATCGGCACCGTTAACTTTTCAATGGCGATGAGGTTGATGCGTTCAACGTGCATCGTGTCCTCAAATAGCGCATCGGATTCACCAACGACAACGGTCTTCTCCGCGGCGTTGAGCTGCGTCACATAGAGCGGTTTCCCGACTGCAATACCTAACCCACGCCGCTGTCCGACGGTATAAAACGGGACCCCGTCATGCTTACCAAGGACATTGCCCACCTCATCTACAATATCGCCGCCCTGAATCTTCTCAGGGACCCTATCTTGGAGGAAACGTCGATAGTTGGTGTCGGCAACGAAGCAGAGCTCTTGGCTCTCAATCTTTTCAGCAGTTCGCAACTGGTACTTTCGGGCGAGATCACGGACTTCGGCTTTCGTGTATTCACCGAGCGGCATCATCGCGCAGCGTAATTGCGCCTGTGTGAGCGCGGCGAGGAAATAGGACTGGTCTTTGCTGACATCCCGTGCTTTGCGTAAGAGATAGCGTCCCGTTTCTGGATGTTGTTCAATACGGGCATAGTGTCCCGTGGCGATGGCATCACACGCCAAGGTCTTGGCGAGATCGAGGAGTCTCCCAAACTTTAGTTCCCGATTACATACCATACACGGACTGGGTGTCCTGCCGACGAGGTACTCCTCCACGAAATAATCGATAATCTGCTCGCGGAAAGCGTCCTCGTAGTTCACGCCGTAGAACGGGATGCCGAGTTGGGTAGCGACGCGGCGCGCATCCTCAATACCCTCAAGCGAACAGCAGTTGGGACGCTCCGGCTCTACCTCGATTGTATCGGGCGCGCCGAGGCGCATCGTGATGCCGGTGACATCATACCCCGCGTCTACCATCATGGCAGCGGTGACGGAACTGTCTACGCCACCGCTCATTGCAACAAGAATTTTCCTCATTTTTTTTACCGATTGCTCTTCAATTTACCACTTAACCCAACCTACGCTGCTGAAGCCGAATTCATGTTATAGTAAAACCGAAAAATAAGTGAACATTCGTCGCATAAACTTTTAGTTTCTGCAGGGGTAGCACGCAAACTAAAAGTTTGCGCTACAATCAGAGTGTCCAAGTAATTATTGACCCTACTATAATAATTATACCACATAAAAGGGGATTTGTCAGGGAAAAGTAGTAGAGGACAGGCATAGCACACCTATGGAATCGGTCGTGCTCGATTAGTCGGGCACAGCAAAGCACTGAGGGGAGAGGTAGAGACGGGTCGCTTTATGGAGTAAAGAATTAGCCGATCTGCCAATCCTCTTTTCCGGCGTAGCGATCCTGGTATACATCTTCATTGAGCGCCAACCCAAGTCCCGGAGTATCCGGCACGGTGAACGTCCCACCGGTGAAAGTATAGTTAGAGGTATCAATCACATCGCTCGTGAGGGTTGCGACCTCGCCGTAGAGAAAATGCGGAATCGTTTTGCCGAATTGGAGGCTGAGGTAAAAACCGAGCAGGGACCCCCAGTTATGGGGTGCGCACCGGACACCGTGGGCGGCAGCCATATCAGCAAGTCGCCGCCAGCCGGTAACGCCGAGTCCCTTCATATCGTGCTGGATGACATCAATAACACCCGCCTCGAAAAACGGATCATAGAATTCAAGTGGGTCGCGCGTCCGGGTTTCGCCATCAGCGATGAAGGTTTTCAATCCTTTTTCTTGGATGAAGGCTTTGAGGTTCCGGTACAATTCAACCTCTTCCTCAAACATCTCTTCTATCCAAAAGACATCACAATTACTCGTTTCGTTCAGAAAGGTGATGACTTCATCGTAGGTGTAGCCGTTGTTTGCATCCACAAGAATGTTGAAACCTTCGCCTGCGGTGCTACGGGCAAGTTGGACAAGCTCTATGTCCCGTTGCAGGCCCGCCTTGCGTTCCATGAGATAGCTCCCGCGCCCAATTTTCATCTTGCATGCGGTAAACCCATTGGCGAGACTGCTTTTCACATCATTCTCGATGCGTTGAAGTCCTTCGGCTTTCGTTTCATACAGGAGATCGTTGAAATAGATGGTGCTGTCGTAAGCGGGCAATCCGTTTGAAAAAACATCGCCACCGATGAGCTGATAGACAGGCTTCTCAAGGATTTTGCCGATTGTATCCCAAAGGGCATTTTCAAGTCCGCGAAATTCCTCCACAACCCCGTTTTCAGGGTTTAAGAGGTCAAACGGATTTTGGTTGAGCACGCCTTCCGCATTTTCAGCGGTTGTTGTTCCCCAACTACCAGCCCCCCAACCGAGTGTGCCATCGTTGGTATAGATGCGGATAATACGTTCGTTCCATTTCGCGTTCGGATCCGGTTGGTGAATCTCTGTTGCGCGGGAGTTACAACCGATAGCAGGCTGATCAATTTCGACGGTAACTTGCTCAACTTTGGTAATCTTAACACCCGTTGGATAATTTCCCATATTTTTAATGTTCCTTGCGGTTAAACGGTGTGCGTTTGAACTTTGACGTGCGTTCCTCATATCCGCCCTCCGCTACGCTTACGGGCTACAGTTACGAAACTTATCTTAAGACGGCAGCCTGCAACAATACGCAGAAATACCCCGGGGAATGCCACACGGCATTCATACCCGGGGAAGCCCACACGGGCTTCATACCGTTGATTCTGATTCGCAAAAACACGCAGGCGGATTTGAGAGAAAACACCCAATGAACATAAGACTTCATTTAACGCCTTGCGAATAATTAAAAATTACTCAAGTGCAAGGAGCAATTCATTGAGTGCGTCTTTCACCATATCGTTGGTCTCGGCCTCCCTGAAGTGAACGTCAAGCTTATGGGGCAGATTATCGTACTGGTCAGCGTCCTGAATCTGCTTTACCAAAGCAGGTTTCTTAAGAAGTTGAACAATACGGAGTCTGTCTTCATGGTCAACGACTTCAGGGTTCGCTAACAAGACGATCAAGCGTCCAGCTAATCCATCAGCGAGTCCGTTTTCGGCGTAATGGTTCAACGTATCAATAGCGGCTTGCTTCGTGCTCAGGCTTGATCCGTTTGTGAGGATTGCGACGAGACCGTCAACAGCACCTGCGTCAGGATATTTCTGTAGCGCCTTCGCAATATCCATACGCACGGTGTCATCGGAATCGCCAAGCGCATCAATCAGCTTGTCAGTTGGGTGTTCTTTGAGGAACATCATAGATTTCGCGGCGGCTCGCCGGACAACAGCGTTATCATCGCCTAAGCCCTCAACAATTTTTGCTTCGGCACCTTCGTTTCCGAGGAGATAGAGTGCGGTATTAATTTCCATCTTCAACCCTTCATCAGGGGTTGCGTTGTGGAGTGCCTCTAACCCAGTGGCAGCGGATGCGTCTCCTATATTGCCTACAATACGGACAAGCTGGATTTTCACAGCAGGTGGGGTATTGCTGTCGCCAGCAGTTTTCAGGAGCTCGTTAATAGCTGGGCTGCCGATTTCCTCCAAGATTTGAACGAAGTCACCATGGACATTGCGATAGCGGTTTTTAACGAGATCCTCCAAAAGGAAAGGCACGGCAGGTGCCCCTTTGTCAACGAGGACCTGCATCGCATCCTTTTGGACCCGATGGCGTTCGCCGAGAATCTGCAGGATTTTCTTCATCTCATATTCGCCCAATTCACCGACACGGCGATCCCGTTCAGTTTTATATCTCGTTTCGACGTTATGTGTTCTTGCCGCGCCCGTTGAAATGGCGTTGCTATAAGCAAGCACCAAGAGTGCACGAGGTTCAACTTTGTTTTCCTCTTCCTGTTCAGCACGTTCAAGGTGTTGGGCTGCCTCCAGCGAGAGTCCTGCATTTAACAACTTACTTCTTCCGACCTCAAGTTGCGTGATGACCTGTTCCTGCTGACAGCCGAAACTCACGACTCCTATAAGTAGTAATATCAGCAAAAGTTTTTTCATGTTCCCTTTTTCTTTTCCTCCTGGAATCTCAATTAGACTTACCCCTGCGTGTCGCCTGTCTGCTCCATGAAGACAATGCGCAACTTGCAAGCAAAAAAAGTGCTGATCCAATACTTTCTCGCGCAAGCCTCTATAGGCTCGCGGGACAATATAACTTGACAGGGAAAATCGTAGGTTCTGCATACCGCGACGTATTTAAACCTGCCAAACAGGGATTACACATCTGGGCAAGTACTGACGTAAAGAATATTCTAAAATAAATACATTTTTATGTCAACAATTTAAGTACAGACAGACAAGAGACCCATTGTAAGTCTACTGAAGTGCATCAAGGAGTTGTTTCAGCGACGTCTTGACGAGTTCACTCTGTTCCTTTTCCTTGTGATATTCATAGAGCTTGAACTCAAGATTGTCGTACAATTCTGTTACCTGAATCTGTTTCAGAAACGGCTCTCTCTTCAGAAGTTGAACGAGATGGAGCCGATTGTCTGCGTCACTCACAGTTTCGCCAATGAGCAGCATCGTAATGCGCTTTGCCAAGCCTCTCGCGAGTTTGTTCCGTCCATAAACATCGAGCGTATTAATCGCTGCCTGCTTCGGATCTTTGCTCAATCCACCGATAAGAATACTTACGAGTTCATCAACAGCGTCAGCATCCCGATGCACTGCGAGTGCGTCCACAAGCGATGCGACGACTTCAGAGTCGGTATCTTTTAACCCCGCAATGAGTGTTTTCGATGGGACCTCGCTGATATTTGTCATCGCTTTTGCAGCGGCGCGTCGGACCTCAACATCACTATGACTTAAGCCAGCGATGATGTCCTTTTTATAGGATTCCTCACCCAACTGATAGAGTGTCGTGTTAATTTCCATCGCCAAGCCAGCTTCACTCGTTCCACTTTGAACCGCTTTTAACGCATCTATGGCTTTTGCGTCGCCGATGCCAGCAAGGACCTGAACGAGTTTAACCTTAACAGCCGGTGGGGTCATTTCATCAGTAAGTTTTGCTAAAACCGAATCAAGACCATCCGTGCCCATCTGAATAAGCATCTCCCCAAAATTTGCATGAAGTGACGGATATCTCCCTCTGATGAGGCTGTCAAGAATAATTACCGACGCTTCAGGTCCCTTGTCTACAAGTGCCTGTAAGCCATCTTTCTGGACCCGCGAGGGTCTGCTGAGAATTTGTAGGATTTGCTTTATCTCAGCCTCGGTGAGTTCTTGTATCCGTTGGGCTCGTTGGTTTTTGAACTTGGCTTCAACGCCGTGACTACTCGCACTCCCCGTGGAAAGCCCGTGAGAGTAAGCGATAACGAGTAGGGCGCGCGGCTCCAGTTTATTAACCTCTTCCTGTTCCGCTTTTTCAAGGTGATCAACGGCTTCCAAGGCGTTACCGCTGTCAATCAATTTACTTCTGCCTACGGACAGGTTGCTCGGCCCTTTCTGCTTTGTGTCACAACCGATACCCGCAAGCAGTAGGACAACCAGTGGAATGATTACAACCTTTTTCATTGTTTTGCCTTTTCCTCCCGACTTTTGTAATAAGAGGGCGTTTTTTGAAATAAGTGCCTAATGCAACCGTGCGCTACGGCGCACTGCGACCCTAAAAATATTTCACCTATAACAATACCACAAAATTAGAAAAAAGTCAAGTGTATTATGCTTATGCAATAACTTGACACGTGTGCCAGTTTTGGCTATACTTGCTGTCACGCGTTAAAAACATAAAGAAGAACGAAAAATTAAACCGCACATGTCTATAGAAAGGGAACCGTCCATGAAAATCTCTGGATTCTTTCATGTTAATTTCACATCTCCGCTTCATCGAAAATCGGGACTACAAATCCCTCCCACAATAGATTCCCAAAAAACTGATACCATCCGCGTATGGTGTATACGCAGTGTGTTGCTCATAATAATGTGCGTTGTGTTCCTACAGGCACCGGTCCATGCGCAACTGATACCCCCTGAGGAGATGCTCGGATTCCGAGTCGGTTCCGACTATCAGGTGGCAGGATGGCAGACAGTTTCTGATTACATGCGACATGCGGCAGCGAATTCAGATAGGGTTCTGTTAGAAGAACTTGGAAAAACGACAGAGGATAACGATTTTCTGATGCTGGTGATTTCTGCACCAGAGAATTTAGAGAATTTAGCACACTACCAACAGATTCAAAGGAAACTCGCGCTGCCCAATGACCCCATAAATGAAGACAACACGGCAGAATTGGATGCCCTGGCAGCAGAAGGTAAAACGGTGGTTCTGATTAATTGTAACTTGCATTCCACAGAGATCGCCTCTTCACAGATGTCAATGGAACTTGCACATGAATTCGCAACCCTTGAGACCTCACAAATCAAAGAGATTCTTGAAAACGTGATAATTCTGCTCATCCCTTCGGCGAATCCGGACGGCTTGAACATCGTAGTAGATTGGTATAATCGCACTGTCGGCACGCCTTACGAAGGGTCGGAAATCCCGTGGTTGTATCACAAATACACGGGGCACGATAACAACCGCGATTGGTTTATGCTCACACAGATAGAGACGCAGATATTGACGGAGGTGCTTTATGAGAAGTGGTTCCCGGAGGTCGTCTACGACGTGCATGAGATGAGTTATCGCGGACCCCGGTTTGTGATTCCACCGTATTTTGAACCAGTCAACCCGAACATCCCGCCCCTCTTACAACGGACGCTTTCGCTTATCGGGGCGCAACTCGCTTTCGATTTGACGAGTGAAGGGTTTACGGGTGTGCTTTCAAGTGCTGTTTACGATACATGGTGGCACGGCGGGTTTCGGACGGTCCCCTACCGCCACAATATGGTGGGTATTTTGACGGAAGCGGCACGCGTGGAGATAGCAACGCCAATTTTCCAACCGCATCATACTTTGAAAGGCTACCGACGCGGGCTTGATAAATATACACTCCGCACAAACTTTCCTGAACCCTGGCCCGGCGGTTGGTGGCGACTCCGAGACATCGTAGAATATGAGAAGGCAGCGGCACTGTCAATTCTCGCTTTCGCCGCGGAGCATCGGGGCACGCTGAAGACGAACTTTTACAAGATGGGACTCAATGCTATAGCGAAAGGGACAGATGAACCCCCACGTGCGTTCCTGATTCCAAAACAACAACGCGACCTCCACACAACGCTCAAGATGTTAGATATTCTGCGACGTGGCGGGGTAGAGATTCATCAAGCGAACGCCCCGTTTATCGCCGATGGCGTAGAATATCCGGAGGACACCTATGTTGTGTCAATGTCCCAACCCTTTCGGGCACACGCGAAGGATCTCCTCGAGGTGCAACGCTATCCAGAACGTCGCCCCTCCCCGGAATCGCCACCCGAACGTCCCTACGATATAGCGGGTTGGACCCTGCCCTTACAAATGGGGGTGAGAACAATCGCTGTTGTGCATCCTTTTGAGGCGGATTTAAGGAAACTTACTGCACCTCCTGAAGTGGAAGGGACGTTAGAAGGTGCCGCTGAACCGACAGGTTACCTGTTTGAGAATCGAACGAACACCGAAGCGATTGCCCTCAATCGTCTGTTTCAAGCAAAATTCGCAGACGATAATCCGAGATACACACTCTATTCAGCACAACGGGACGTAAAACTCGCCGGTAAAACGCTTCCGCGGGGTGCTATCCTAATTAGAACAGTAGAACCACCGTCACAACAGAGAACGGAGATACAAGCCCTCGCATCGGAATTCGGTATCCACATCCACGCCGATGCATCTATCGACGCAGAAGTCTCTAGTCGAGAATTCTCACGGTTAAATGCCCCGCGTCTCGGTCTGTATAAACCGTGGACAGCAAATATGGACGAAGGTTGGACACGTTGGGTTTTAGATACACATGAGTTCGACTACAGCAGCCTCACGAACGCGGAAATACGTGCGGGGGATTTGGCGGCGCGCTACGATGCAATCATTCTGCCGGATTTCGGTGCTTCCGGTATTCTTAACGGGCATTCAACAGGGAAACTACCACCGGAGTATGTCGGTGGAATCGGAACAGAAGGCTTAGCAAATTTACGAGCGTTCGTGGAGAACGGAGGGACGCTCATCTGTTTGAATCGTTCTTCAGAACTCCCTTTGAAATACTTTGGGCTTAGTGAAAAGGGTATCTTCAGTGTGGTCGAAAAAGAGAATCAACCGAAGGAAGGAGCGTTTTTCTGTCCCGGCTCATTATTACGGGTTCGGATAGACACGAATCATCCCATCGGGCATGGACTGGACGCAGAGATGGCAATCTTTTTTAAATTTGGACATGTTTTTGAAGCGGGACGGGGTGGCGCGAATGTCATAGCGACATATCCTGAGTTCAATCCGTTGATGAGTGGGTGGCTCGAAGGCGAGAAACGGATTCGTCAGAAAGCAGCGCTACTGGAAGTCCCTTTAGGCGATGGGCGCGTGATCCTTTTCGGTTTCAAACCGCAGCATCGCGGGCAATCGCAGGGGACCTTCAAACTGCTTTTCAATGCGATTTTTTACAGCGCACAAGACTAATGAGGTAAGGATTGAAATGCCAACGTTAATTTAGACCAAAATTTAGCAAAGTTAAGACAAGTTTTGTTTCTGAAATTCCGTAGATGTCAGATACCGTAACGCCGAATGTGGACGTTTCTGGTAATATACTTGTGTGAAACCGTAGCTGTTTTAGGGATATCTTTCAACCTTCATATTAGGTTTTAGTTGATATTTAGGAGTTTGAGCACTGATTACGGGAATTGACGGATTGAAAGTTTCCCATGCCTTTAGGCTTGGGATGAAAATCCGCCCTTGTGAATTAGACCCAACTGTTGTCTAAAAAAAGCATTTTTCCCCTTGACAAAAACACAAAAAAAATGCTATAATAATAGTATCACGTTGGCAGTCATAATGAGCGTTACCACTTGGTAACGTGGCTGCCTACCCACTCATTAGGGGTTA
>VXPE01000071.1 GCA_009839745.1 Candidatus Poribacteria bacterium | reverse complement strand
CGCTCTTCAGACGTCAGCTCAACTTTATGGGTTTGTTTTCTCATCGGAGACCTCTCGGAGATGGGATTCAAAGCATAGCAAGAATATATCACGAAATCTCCAAAAAATCAATAACTTTATCGTAAACTCAACATTGAACGACTACTAGTCAAGCGAATTTTTAGATAAATCCGTGCCATCGTCTATTGTTTGTTTAAATTCGAAACTTGAGAAATGATTGCTATATGCAGACACATTATAGTTTCGGGTAAACGTAGTAACATGACTACGTAAAAATTTGCGATAGTTAGGATGTGCAAAAATGTTAAAACGAATTTCCAACTTATTTCCTTCAGCAAAACACCACAGAGAATCGTCAACTTTAAGTGACATCTCCACTCCTTGTACAACATCAACTTCCAATATACCATCCTTACTATCAGGATAAGTTATTCTGACGTTTTTATTCGGTTCTGGTAAAAATAAGTTAAAACTTCTTAGATTGTCCAAAGTAGATTCGCCAGAACTAGCACTCAATTGAGGGATGTAACTATCTCCAGTAGATTCACTTAATTTTCTGGCAATGTTGGCAGCATCACTAATAGAGCATCTAACATCAGCCGATATTTTAACCATTAAGATATTATCCATACGCGCTGAACTATGTTCATCATACTCTGCTCCTGGATAACCTTCCAAAATTTGCTTTAGTTTTTGAACGAGCTCTTGATTTTCTGATAACTTCATAACGAACTCCTTTTTAAAAACCGAGATTTTTGCTCAAATAGTGATGAAGCAGTGTTTGGGAAATCTGCCAAATCGCGCCACAGTTAACTAGGCTATATCCATCGGAAAGCCTCAATCTGTCAACAAAACCCGTGTTAAAATCTGATTCACGAGTTGCGGATTTGCCTTGCCGCGAGTCGCACGCATTACCTGCCCTACAAGAAATCCAATAGCCTTTTTCGTGCCGTCACGGTAATCTTGCGCGGGACCGGGGTTGTCCTCGACTACCTGTAAGACGATGGCTTCTATCTCTGAGGTGTCCGTAATTTGTGCCAACCCCTTTTCATTAACAATCTGCTTGGGCATTTTGCCGGTTTCAAAGGCATCGTCAAGCACAGATTTGGCGATTTTACCGCTGATGGTCGCATCCTCGATTAACTGGATGAGTTCGTTGAGGTGTGCTGGCGTGACCTTCGCGTCTTGGATCTCAATCTCTGCTGTGTTTAGGAGTCGGGTCAGGTCGCCCATGATCCAGTTTGCACAGGTGGTGGGATCACCACTGCATCGAGCGGCTTCGTCGAAGAACTCGGCGAGTGGTCGGGTGCTTGTTAGGAATTCTGCGTTTTCAGGTGAGAGGTCATAGTCCGAAATGAACCGTTCCCGGCGGGCAGCGGGGAGTTCAGGAAGGGTCGGCTGGATCTCCTTAACCCACTCACCCCTTATCTGGACATGAACGAGATCGGGTTCAGGGAAATAGCGATAGTCGTCGGCTTCCTCTTTACCACGCATAGCAACGGTCTTGCCCGTGCTGGCATCAAAGAGGAGTGTTTCTTGGACAACCTCTTCACCCGCATCTAAAATTCGAGCCTGTCGTTTCACCTCGTATTCCATTGCTTCGATCAACTCTTGGAACGAGTTTTTGTTTTTAATTTCAGTGCGTGTCCCCAATTCTTTGCTACCCTTGGGACGCAGGGAGAGGTTTGGCTCACATCGCAGGCTCCCCTCTTCCATGTTGCAGTCGCTCACTTCAATATACTCTAAAATTTCCTTAACTGCCCGACAATAGGCGATGGCTTCTGCGGGAGAATGCAATTCGGGTTCGCTTACAATTTCGAGGAGTGGCACACCGGCACGATTGAAATCCATGAAGCTACGGGTTGGATCCCCGGTGACTTCGGCGTGAATGGATTTCCCGGCATCTTCTTCGAGATGAATTCTACGGAGGGCAACCGTTCGGGGTTCGCCCTCAAATTCAAACGTTACCTGTCCGCTTTGACACAAGGGAATGTCATATTGTGAGATCTGGTAGTTCTTGGGTAGATCTGGATAAAAATAGTTCTTCCGATCGAATTTACTGGAAGGTGTGATTTCACAGTCCATCGCTAAGCCGGCACGCACCGCAAACTCAACGGCGCGTCTGTTGACGACGGGTAATGTTCCCGGCATCCCTAAACAGATTGGGCACGTACAGTCATTCGCCGATGCCCCGAAGGTATAGGCACAATTACAGAAAAGTTTGCTTTCTGTGCACAATTCGGCGTGGATTTCCAAACCGATCACTATCTCATATTCTTCCATGTTTTTAACTTTCCTTGCGGTTCGTTTTTTTAACTTTCCTTGCGGTTCGATCAGACGGGTTTGATGAATAAAGTACCTCTCCGTATATCCGCCTGCGTGTTTTTGCAATGTAATACATTGTCCCGCAAGTCCACACGCGACTTGCGTATGGATTGAGTCTATTCCCAGGCTAAATCCGGTATTTCTGCGTATTGTTGCAGGCTGCGGCTGAGTCTCATCAGAAAAAATCCGAACCGAGCACTATTCCTACGAGAGTTCATTAACGAGGGCGACGTTCGCTTCCACTTCGCGCTCGGAGGTCATTCCGATAGTCATAGCGTGTACGCACGGAAGTCCCATCACAAATTCAATTGCCTGGCGTTGACCTATTGCGTCTTCTGCCAATTTTCCTTGTCCCAGCACTTTCATTCCATAGATGCCTTTTCCTACGAATGCCATCTGTTCCATTGTGCGGATGACATCAGCGGGGGACGCGTCCATGTGGACACCCGCGTAATTAATCCGAGCCAAGACAACGTCAACCCATTCCGTCATCGCGGATGTTTGGAAGGCACCGTAATCGTGGCAGGATACGCCGTGTGCGCGGATCAATCCCTGTTCCTTGCAACGGGCAAGGGCTTCCATGGCCTCCGGATATCGTTGGGGCCAGTCTACTTGTGTGAGGCAGTGGAGCAAGACAATGTCCACATAGTCAGAACCTATCTCTTTGAGAAATCTCTTCACGTCTGCTTCTATAGTTTCTCGCGTTCGGGAGGTTGTCTTTGTGGTAATAGTGACGCTCTCACGTGGCACCTCTTGCAGTGCTGCCTTGACATGCGGATGGCTTCCGTACTGATCTGCGGAATCCCAAAACGTTACACCTTTTTCGTGTGAGAAGAGGAGTAAGTCCCGTAAAGCTTCAAATCCCAAATCTGTCTGATTTGAGCGACCATTCCAGCCATTTGATCCTGTTCCGATTGAAAGTCGTGAAACATTTAAACCTGTTTTTCCAAGTGCTACAATTTCCATCACGATGCTCCTTTTAATGGATTAAGCTGCTATTAAGTATAGCGTAACGTCTTCAATTTGGCAAGTGATTTCTGGTATTCGTGAGATGGAATGTTACGACTTATTTTTTTTGTTGCTTTTTGCCTTTAAGAGACGTTACAATTCAATTATGATAAAAGAATCCGGAAAAATCTATGCATATTTCAAGTAAATCCACAGGAACTCACATGAGGAGGCCCGCAAAAAAGACGCAATGAAATATATAAAGTTCTTTAGCAGCAACCGAATTCAGCCCAACAATACATCAGGTTCGGGAGCTGCGTTCTATTCCATCATAATCCGAAAATCCTTTTTAGGTTTGCTCGCGTTGGCGTATGGATGCTTCGCTATCGGGATACCGGCTTCAGGTGATGAAGACCAGCGTGCTGCGTGGCAAGAAGCCTTTACCTTAATTGATGAAGGGAACCGCAAAAGAGCAACTGTGAAACTTGAGGCTTTATTGCAAACTGACCTGTCCGAGTCAGAAAAACTTCGGATTCATCATGCCCTCGGCTATAACTATGAAAAACTTCGCAACCGCCCGAAGGCGGTTGGGCATTACGCGCGAGTTGCTTCGGTGAGTTATCCACTGGCAGACTGTGCCATCTATCGCTTAGCACAACTTTACGAAGACATGAACAACAGAACACGGGCGATAAAGTGGTATACGCAGCTTGTCAAGGATTATCCCACGAGTTTTTATCTCGTGAAGGCAAAGTGGGCTTTAGCACAACTCCATCTGGAAGAGAAGGCGTACGCGTCCGCGAAGTCTCTGTTGGTCGAACTCGTTGAGGAGCCACGCTATGAAAGAGAAGCAAGTTTCGCTTTAACCCGTTGCCATGAAGAGCTCGGTGACACCACTACAGCATTCAACACGTATCGTGAACTCATAACCGAAAATCACTCAAAGAGTGTTGCTCGTGATTCACTCAGTCGGCTTAAGCGGCTTATGAGATCGCATAAAACGCTAAAACTGACCCCAACCGACCGGCTTAATTGTGGCTTGGTATCCTTTTCTCATAAACAATGGAAAACCGCCGTGTCGGACTTGGAATTAATTCCTAAGACTGTGGATATGAATCTACGAGCGCATGCGCTCTACCTCATCGGACGCAGTTATCAGGGGCGGAAGTGGTACAATACAGCAATTAAGAAGTTCAATGGCGTTATTGCACTCGGTGATAAAAACAGGTATCTCACGCGCGCGACGTATCAAATAGCCCAGTGTTATCGTCGGAAGGGGCATATTAGAACCGCCATCAGCAAGCTTGAAAGTTTTGTGAAGTCCTATGCATGGAGTGAGTGGGTAGACAACGCATTGTATGATATCGCGCAACTCCGCGAAAAACAGGGAAAATTGGAGTTAGCACTTGAGGCGTATGCCCGCTTAATTAAGGTTGCCCCGAAAAGTCCTTACGCTGATGTTGCAGCGTGGCGAACCGGGTGGCAGCGCTTTGATGAACGCCGCTATGAAGAGAGTTACAACGCTTTCGAGGGTCTGAAAGAGAATTTCCCTGGAAATCGTTATGCGATGGGTGCGCACTTTTGGATGGCAAAGATACGTGAACGCCAGAACAAGCCCGCACTGGCGCGGAAGTTGTATAAAGAAGTAGCAGAAGCAAAGTATTGGTACTACTCGGCACGAGCAAAAGCGATTTTAGGTGTGGCTATGTCCGAGTTGGAACCGAAAGCCGTTCAAGATGCGGAATTACCCGTGCGTCAGGCATCTCCAGAACAGGTGCTGTTGTTGATGGAACTGAGGCTTTATGAAGATGCGATTACGCAGTTAGACGAGCACATCAACACAACTTCGCTCCCTGAACGCGAGTGTTTTTATAATCTGGTTACCTGTTATGAAGGTCTCGCGATGTACGATAAAGCCCGGAAGGTGACTGAACGGTCTCTTGAGAGTCCGGCTTTTGAAAATGCGACGCGAGAGGATTTAGAGAAACTGCACCAGAAACTCTATCCGCGCTACTATGCTAAGACTGTTGAGAAATATGCCAAATTGTATAACGTGGATACCTTCTTAATTGCGGCTATGATTTTGGAGGAAAGTCGATACAACGCGGCGGCGGTGAGTTGGGCAGGCGCGATCGGATTGATGCAGATTATGCCCCCGACCGGAAGAGAACTCGCCCAGCAGCTCAAAATCCGTCGCTTCCGAACCTCAATGCTCAAACAGCCCGATGTGAATATTCAGATGGGGACGAAGTATATCGGATATCTTAATTCACTGTTCAATGACAACATGATGCTGGTGACTGGCGCGTATAATGGCGGTCCTGGACGGATGAAGCGGTGGGTGGCATCGAAAAATATCGCAGACATCGATGAGTTTGTCGAGAAGATTACTATTCGAGAAACCCGACTTCATATCAAGAAGGTGATTGACAGTTACGATCACTATATAGAAATTTATAAGAAGGCAAGCGAACCGCCAGCTGTGAATTCGGTAACAGGGATCGTCCAAAAAGGTCTTTAGGGAGATAGTTGTCAGTAGTCAGTTAGCAGTTAACCGTCGGCTGACTGCTATTCTAAGGAGATCACTTCTGGTGGGTTATTGTTTTTGATAAGAATTCGGCGGTGCCAATCGCTATCGTCTTGCGTCGGAAAATCAGCGCGGTAGTGTGCGCCGCGGCTTTCGGTTCGCGCGAGTGCTGATTCCGTTATCATCAAGGCGACATTGAGCATATTGACGGCTTCAACGAGTGCTATATCATTTGGTGCTGGTGTTGCCGGCACGTTTCCTAAATTTGTGGTTAAGTCTTTCAATTCGGCGAGGGTTTGTCTTAAACCCTCGCCGTTTCGTTCAATACTCACATTTTCCCAGAGGGTCTCGCGGATTGCATCCTTTACCACCTCTATAAAATCTAAATCTGGCGTTTGAGATGTCTCTGTATTACCGGCATGTGATACATCTGGTGAGTGAGAAGGCTGCGATGCTGCGAATGCTGCAGCGTTTGTGCCAGCGCGCGCGCCGTAGACGAGGCACTCCAGCAGCGAATTGCTCGCCAGACGGTTCGCGCCGTGGACACCCGTGCAGGCAACTTCGCCACAGGCGTAGAGTCCTTTGAGGTTCGTTTGTGTATCGGTGTTCGTGCGGATGCCGCCCATCATAAAATGGGCACCGGGACGCACCGGAATTAAGTCGATGTTGATGTCCAATCCATAGTGTTTGGTGGTTTCAGAGATCGTGGGGAAGCGTTCATGGATAAACTCGGCAGGCTTATGTGTAATGTCGAGATAGACGCATGGAAATCCGGTTAATTCCATTTCTATCTGGATAGCACGACTGACGACATCGCGGGGCGCGAGTTCACCTTTCTCGTGGTATCTCTCCATAAACCGTTCACCCCGAATGTTGATGAGTTGACCGCCTTCACCCCGAACAGCTTCTGAGATTAAAAAGTTGGGGGCACCATCCAAATAGAGTGTTGTTGGGTGAAACTGGACGAATTCCATATCAACCATTTCGCATCCAGCGCGCCACGCTGCAGCAAACCCATCACCTGTTGCTACTTTTGGGTTGGAGGTACACGGGTAGATGCGTCCAAGTCCCCCTGTTGCGAGAATCGTGGATTTGGCGCGAATAGCAGTTACGTGTTCATCTACAATCGCGGTAACGCCGTAGCATGTAGCGGCTTCCTGAAACTCTTGGGGAGTCTCCGCATCCGTCAGGAGATCAATGGCAAATGTATTTTGTAAGACATGGATTTTTTCGGTGTTAAGCACACGCTGGATGAGAACATCCGTTGTTTCACGTCCGGTTGCGTCGCCTTTGTGAACGATACGGCGACGGCTATGTGCGGCTTCCTGTGTAAAGCGGGGCAGTGTGCCTTCCCAATCAAAGTTCGCCCCCCAGTCAAGGAGTTCAGCGACCCGTGGAATGCCTTCGGATACCATCATCTCAACGGCTTTGGCATCACAGAGTCCGGCTCCAGCTGCACAGGTATCCTTTATGTGCAAGGCAATCGTGTCATCGAGGTTCATGGCAACTGCGATGCCACCTTGGGCATAGTGTGTGTTGCTCTCTGTCAGCGTGGTTTTGGTGATTAAGGTCACATTCGTGTGTTCGCTCGCAGCGAGAGCGGCGCGTAATCCAGCGGCACCACTACCGATGATGAGCACATCGGTGTCCCAACTTGAATTCCGCTCTGGATTTACCGCAGATTTTGGATTTTCCATTTTTTAAATTATTGAACCGATATCTTAGGAGCGAAACTCTCATTGACCGGCATTACCTTACCCCTGCCAGTAGCGATAAGGGTGCCATCGCTAAGCGTGACTTCCGCTTTTGCTTCAACTAACCTTTTTGAAATCTTAATACGCTCTGCGTTTACATGGAGTTTCACACGGGTCGGTGCCGGATTGCGAAAACGGATTTCGAGCTGCGCTGTTACTGCGGCTTGATCGAAAGTCCCTATCCCGACGTGTGTAATCGCTTCATCTAATAGGGTGCTGAGGATACCCCCGTGTAGAATGTTTGCCCACCCTTGTAAATGCTCGGGGGGCGTACATCCAATATAGACGAATTCGCCTCCATTCTTGATTTCAGGTTTTACCTGAAAGCCATATGGATTTTTCATACCACAAACGAAGCAGTTGTCATTATTTTCAATTCCCATATTTTAATTATTCCTTGCGGTTAAATAACGGGGGTTTGGACTTTAACGTGCCTCTCTCAAATCTGAAGAAACTCCCAAGCAAAAACCCTTCCATTTCATTACGGGCTATGCAATTTGTTCCATAGGACAGACACAGCCCCTTCGCCAGCGAGGGAAACACCTCGACAACAGCACATGGACTGTAGAGAATCACCCGACCATTGCGTCCATTCTAACTTTTTTACGCTTCCTTTTCCGACTCAGTGAGCATAGCGAGACTTCGCGCCAATTTCTCTTTCTCTACTTCCAGTCGTGCAAGTAACTCTTCCTTTTGTTTAACAACCCTTTCAGGGGCACGCTGAATGAAATTCGGATTATCTAAAGTCTTCTGCGCTGCTGCGACATCTTTAAGGATCTGTTGATGCCGCTTACTCAGCCTGGCATGCTCGGCATCCAGATCGATTATATCGGCAAGCGGGATGTAGATAGCAAGCTCACCGATAACGGCTTCCGCCGAAGCCGGGGGTTTGGACAACGATTCGGCGATTGTTATGTCTGCTACGCGTGTGAAGGCTGGCAGATATTGTGCCAAGTATGCTTCAAGTCGCTCACGGGTTTCAGCATTTGGCGATTGGATATGAACCTCTACGGATGCGCCGAGGGGAACATTTAACTCGCCTCGGATACTTCGGACCCTTTCGATAACTTCCATGAGTGTCGCCATGGTGGTTTCTGCCGTCGGATCTTCGCCTATTGGTTCTGGCCATGCGGCAACTGTTATCGAACCTTTTTCGGCGGATCCGTTTTTGCCTCCACCGTGCGGGAGTTGTTGCCAAATCTCCTCGGTCAAGAAAGGCATCACAGGGTGTAGGAGACGCATTGTCTGTTCCAGGACATCTGCTGCTACCCAAAGTGCCTCTGGTTGATTTTGTGAGATGCGTTGTTTGGCAAATTCCAAGTACCAATCGCAGAATTCATGCCAAAGGAAGGCATAGAGTATTTGTGTGGCTTCATAAAAACGAAAGTCCTCAAAAGCCTCGGTTGTTGCTGCGATGGTATGACTCAGACGGCTCTGTATCCAAGCGATTTCTAATGTTTCCTGTTTGTAGGTGCTGGAGGATTCAGCCGCTACGTCATCCATTTTTGCGGGCACAGGATGCTTCTCTAAGTTCATCAGAATGAACCGGGCTGCGTTCCAAATTTTGTTCGCAAATCGCTTACCTGCCTCGATCTGCGATTCTGGAAGCGGGACATAAGGGATTGGGGTGCTTGTATTGACGAGCGCAAAGCGGAATGCATCCGTTCCATAGGTCTCAATTGTCTCTAAGGGGTCAATGCTATTTCCCTTGGATTTGCTCATCTTCTGTCCCTTTTCATCGGCAACAAGTCCATGCAGATAAACCGTGCGGAACGGGACCTCGTTCATACATCCTAATCCGAGCATAATCATTCTTGCGACCCAGAAGAAGAGGATATCCCAGCCGGTTACAAGGACGGACGTCGGGTAAAAAGTCTTCAGTTCTTCCGTATTTTCTGGCCATCCCATAGTAGAGAAGGGCCACAACCCGGAGCTGAACCATGTGTCCAGCACGTCCTCTTCTTGCCGAAAGTCGGAGGCACCACATGCTTCGCACTGCTGCGGGGTTTCCAGCGCAGCGGTGACGGCACCGCATGCGTTACAATCCCATATTGGGAGGCGATGTCCCCACCAGCGTTGACGTGAGATGGGCCAGGGTTCGATGTTCTCCATCCAATGATAGAAGCGAGTGGTTTCGCGTTCTGGGATAAATTGGATCTCCCCTTTTTTGGTTGCTTCTATAGCGCGCTGGGCAAGTGGACGCACATTCATAAACCATTGCGGTGATATAGCAGGTTCAACAACGGTGCCACATCGGTCATGATGTCCAACGGCGTGCCGATGTGGGACAATTTTGACGAGAGCCCCCGAGTTCTGCAGATCCTCAACGACCCGTTCGCGGCACTCCCATCGGGACAAGCCGACGTATTTTTCGGGGGCGTTTTCGTTTATACATGCATCCGGTGTGAAAATTGTGAGCTGCTTGAGGTTGTGTCGCAAACCAATTTCATAGTCATTCGTATCGTGCGCGGGTGTCACCTTCAAGGCACCTGTCCCGAATTCTGTATCCACATACGCATCAGCGATTATCGGAATTTCTCTATCGCAGAGCGGTAGGAGTGCTGTTTTTCCAATCAAATGTTGATACCGTTCATCTTCAGAGTGCACAGCAACAGCGGTGTCGCCCAACATCGTTTCTGGACGGGTTGTGGCAATTTCGAGTACGATCTCACTGTCCTTAACCGGATAGCGGATATGATAAAAGTGGCCATCTATCTCAATGGGTTCAACTTCAAGATTACTGATAACGGTGTTACAGTGTGGGCACCAATTCGCCATGTAGGTATCGCGATAGATGAGTCCTTGATCGTAGAGTTTAACAAAGGCAGTGCGAACGGCTTTCGACAGACCTTCATCGAGTGTAAAACGCTCGCGTTCCCAATCACAGGAGCACCCGAGTTTCTGGAGCTGCGAAACGATATACCCGGCGGATTCATCTTTCCACTGCCACATACGTTCGATGAATTTTTCACGTCCGAGTTCGGTTCTGCTGGTGCCTTCTTCGGCGAGTTGTCGCTCCATAATAAGTTCGGTGACAATACCGGCGTGGTCGGTTCCGGGCATCCAGAGGGCGTTATAGCCTTGCATGCGTCGCCATCGGATGAGGCAATCCTGGAGTGTATTGTCAAGGGCGTGCCCGATGTGTAAACTGCCAGTGATATTCGGTGGGGGTATAACGATGGCGTAAGGCGGTTTGTCAGAGGTTGACTCGGCGTGAAAGTAGCCGTTTTTCTGCCAAAGTTGGTACCATTTCCCCTCAATTTCGTGAGGGGCGTAGATTTTCGGAAGATTTGCCATTCTTTTAATTTTCCTTGCGGTTAAAGGACGATGCTCGTGCCTTGACAGTTCTCGATCATATCCGCCTGCGTGTTTTTGCGAATCAACGCTGAATGCGCGTGTGGCATTCAGCGGGGTATTTATGCGTATTGTTGCAGGCTGCCATTTATGGCATTTAGGTGAAGAGGGGTTCTACCCATCCATAAGTCCCCTTGGTTTCCATTTCATAAATTAGATTTACCTGTCGCGTTTCGGCATTTAAAAACAGAAGAAATCCGGAATTCGTGGCTTCAAGTTCCGTTGTGGCTTCCGCGAGCGTCAGGGGTTTGGATGCGAATTTATCCTGTGTTGACACAACGACAGGGGTATCAATTCCTTCAACTTCCGGTGATGCGTCCACCTCTTCCGGATTGAGTCGTGCCACTACCTCTCGATGGGGTGCAATATTTCGGCGGTCTTTCACTCGATCCCTGTAACGTCGGATCTGGCTGAGGATTTTATCCGTAACAGTATCCAGCGCAGAGAGGATCTCATGCGTCTCACTTTTTGCATAGAATGACACGCGGGGTGCTGTCACTATCATCTCGGCATCAAACCGGTGTTTTTCAGATTTGAGAACGACATTTAGTTCTTGCATCCCGTTAAAACGCGACTCAATTTTATCGGCACGGTTGAGGATATACGCGTGAATATCATCGGTAATTTTTAAATTATGTCCTGAGTAGGTTACTTTCATTTTTTTACGATTGCCTCCTAACAACGTTCCCCTTGGTTTCACGATGGTATCGGGGAAATGCCAACGTGACTGCGGAACCTGTAGGGTTAAATAGATTTTGCCTTAGACCTTTCACGTGATGTTGGAATGCCCAGTTCATCACGATATTTCTGAACGGTTCGCCTTGCGAGCAAGATACCTTTCGCCTTCAGGGCATTACTAATTGCTTGATCGCTGAGCGGTTTCGAGGCGACTTCGGCATTAACCATCTCTTGAATGAGATTTTTCACCTGTTTGGCAGAGACTGCGTCCCCCTGTGTGGTGGCTAATTCATTACTGAAGAAGAACCGAAGGGGATACATACCGTGTTGGGTTTGGACATATTTATTGCTCGTTACTCGGCTGACGGTTGATTCGTGAATTCCTATTTTTTCAGCTATTGTTCTCAAGGTCAGGGGTTTAATACTTTTAACGCCTTGTGTTAGAAATTCCGTTTGCACCTCAAAAATTGCCTCGGTGACCCGAGCAATCGTGCTACCGCGTTGGGCGAGACTGCTGAGTAAATTTGTCGCATCACGATACCGTTTCTCTATCCATGCTTTTGCTTCAGCATCCAAGGTATCTGGTCGATTGCGCATCAGATTTAGATAGTAAGGATTCATCTGTAAGCGCGGTATGTGGTTATCCACAGAGATAGCTTGATACTTTCCATTCAGGTATTGTATCTCCACGTCTGGTGTGATAATTTCTGTTGCGGAGGATTTTTTGAGCGATCGAGTCGTAGGATCTGTGAAGTAGCGACCGGGATGCGGTGATAGCCTTCCTATCCACTTCGCAGCTGCATCTATCGCTGTGATGTCAACTTTCAGGGCATCCGCGATGCCATCCCACTGCTGATTTAGAAAAGCCTCAAAGTGATTTTTGATGATTTTGTGGGCAAGGGGAAGCGTGCAACGATGCCCAGGATTCCCATCATTCATCATATAATTGCGAATCTGTATCAGTAATGCCTCTCTTATATCTCGATGTGCTATCCCAATGGGTTCAAAATTATCTTGTATCTTACGCAGTACATTTTCAACGAGTGCTGTATCACAACCAACAGTTTCAGCAATATCATCCAACGTAAGTTGGTAAAAGATAAGTGCCGGTTTACAACTGTCTGTCGGACATTCATATAGAATAGTATATGTTTTTTTGTTGTCTTTGTCGTTAATTTTCCATGCCCGATGTGCAGGCATGCCCCGATTTTCTGAGGAAGGGCACATTGTATCTTTCACAGCGATTGTAGCAGTTTTTGAAAATTGAAAATCAGGGTCGCCCGTCGCTGCTGATATTTTTTTTTGAATAAAAATGTGCAGTTCTGTTGAAAGCACCTCTTCATTGAGTTGAGACAGGAATTCACACGGCACCTGAAACAATTCGAGCTCCAATTGTCCATCATCGTTGAGATTTCCGAGAATTTGCGCTGCGATGGTATGTTCTGTTTTTGAGGCTATAACCTCCGGGGGTGCGAGGTTCAATTGCTCGTCAAGATATTCGTGCAGCGACCCTTCATGCGCCAGGTCTGGTTGTAGCTCGTCAGTGTCCGAGTATCTGGAATTTATCCGTTCGCTAACGGAGACACGGTCCTCAAAGGCTGTTTCCCAATCAATATCAATGGTACTATCTTCTCGATCAAGATTCTCTTCTGGTTCATTCCATTCGGCGTCTGGATCCGATTCTTCGGTAGGGCGTGCTATCTCGTCGTCTTCCTCGAGTTCTAAGAAAGGGTTCTGCTGGAGTTCCTGACTGATGAATTGTGTTAATTCCTGCAGCGGCATATTTAGCACTTTGAGTGCCTGTTGTAACCTCGGTGTAATGGACGTTTTCTGTGTTAATTGGGGTGCTTGGGTAAGTTGCGCTTTGTACATTTCATTAGTAGTTATCAGGTTTAATGGTTATCGGTCTTCGGTTTTCAGTTAAGAGGTGTTCGTTTAACAAAGGCTTCCTCTTGTCCGACAACCGATAACTGACAACCATTTCTCCGAAAACTATTCCTCCGACAACCGAAAGGATTTTTTGAAAAAAAATCCGAACCAAAAACCGACAACCCTTAAATCCGATAGGAGAAATTGTGTCCAAAATAGAGGTCTCTTGCAGTCTCACTATTAATGAGTTCCGTGGGCGTTCCGGCGAGTGTAATTTTTCCATCAACAATGATGTACGCCCTGTCAACAATATCAAGTGTTTCAGCGGCATTATGGTCGGTAATGAGCACACCTAAATTGCGGTCGCGCAAGTGGCTGATGAGTTGCTTGATATCCGCAACAGCGATCGGATCTATTCCCGAAAGCGGTTCATCGAGCAGAATGAAATCAGGTTGTGCCGCGAGGGCGCGTGCTATTTCTGCCCGGCGACACTCACCCCCTGAGAGTGTATATGCCTTGCGTTGTAACAGATTTGAAATGCCGAGTTCGTCCGTCAATTCACGGATACGAGGTTCGCGTTCTGATTTTGGCACCCCTTGGACCTCAAGGATTGCCTCAACATTTTGTTGAACTGTGAGTTTACGAAAAATCGATGTTTCTTGTGCGAGGTAGCCGATACCAAGCCTTGCGCGTTTATACATTGGGTAGAAGGTAATGTCCTTATCAGCGTAGGTAATTCTACCAGCATTCGGACGAATCAATCCGACCATCATATAAAAGGTGGTTGATTTTCCGGCACCGTTGGGACCGAGCAGTCCGACAATTTCGCCTTGCTGGACCGAGAGGCTCACCTCGTTAACGACTATAGGACCGCGCCGCGTATAACGTTTTATGAGTCTGTGTGCTTGTAGTTCTGTTGCCATTTTTTAATTATCCCTTGCCGATACGTTACCATATCTTTTCATCAGGGGTCTTCCGTCTCAGCGTCTGGATTTGTGTCATCGGGGTTTCCTGGGTCTGTATCAGTTTCTTCCTTCGGATCCGTCCCTTCAGAACTTCCAGCATCTGTATCAGTCTCTTTTTCCGTATTTGTATCCTCAGCGTCTTCAGCATCCGTATCAGCCTTCTCTTCTGTATCACCCTCAGCAGTATCAGTGTCAGTATCTGTTTCTTCTTGAGACGGATCCTCCGTCTCCTCAGACGTAGTTGTGGAAGTGTTTTCTTCGTCGGTGTCTGTGCCGCTTTCGGCGTTTTCATCTGCCTCTGGCTCTACGGGTGTTGCCTGTGTAACGGTAACCTTAAACTTAACGTCCCCCTCGGCAGTCTGTTTTCCAGTCAGGCGATTGAAAGTGAAGTATTTGGTTTCAAGCCGATCCTTGTCTTGTAAGACGACGACATTCTCCTGAAGGATAATCGTGCTTGTCAGATTGTCCATGATCGCATGGTCACAGGTCGCAAAAATATCTTGGTCTCGTATTTCTACATTGCCCTCGGCGACAATTTCTTTTGTTGCTCCCGTTTCTAAGTCGCGCTTGAGGGTGATTTTATCAGCGTTGAGAAACCCGATTTCGATGCCTTGCTCATCCCGTCGGACTGTCTTCGCTTCGTCAATAAGAATCGTTATGCCTTCCTGCTCATAACTCTCCATCCTTTTCGATGTCCCAGTGATTATTTCTTTCGTCTCTACTGGTGTAGCCTCCGTATCCTCAGCGGTGCTATCCTGTTCTACAGCGTCCTCTGTCGTTTGAATTTCCGCAGTGTTGGTGGGTGACGGATGTCCTTCTGTATCTGCCTCTTCCGCCCCGAGTGTCAGTGCGATAAGACAGACAAAAAGCGTTAGAAAACTGGCGCACACACAAAAATTGCAAAATTTGCGAAACTGAAATCTGTGTTTGTAACTACTCTGGTTCAATTGGGGTTTGAGGGTATTCATGTGCTTTCTCATCTTTTGGGTGAAGTTCAAATTGATTGTTTTGCATTTTTACGGTTCTGAGCGTCGGGTTTGCGTACATCTCTGTTCCGATCCATGTGGAATCTCCACGGACAAGTGTGACTTCTTCGGGTCCATACAACTTGCCCGCAAGGTTTTGCCAATGGAGAACCTCGCTATATAAAGTGCCATCCTCGCTAACACCGACGACATCTCCTGTGAAATGGAGATTGTTTTTCTTGCTTCCCGTGAGGAACTGTTTACCCTTCCGACTATTCACGGTAATAGAAACAACACCATCTTCAAAAATCTGAACGGTCGGATTTTGCACCTCAATGTAACTTCCGTGAAACGTTGAGGTATCCCCGACAAGCGTCCATTTGATAACACCTGCTTCGGTGTGTTGTGTAGAAAACCCATCTACTTTCTGTGTCGGGGTGGTTGCTCCGGTTTCATCAGCACCGACGGGTGTCTCTGTACTTCTACAACAAATTACGCAGAATAACAGACAGAGATACAACGGTGTGAGGATCTGGACGGGTTGGGAATGTAATACAAGGAATGGATTTGGTCTATTTAAAGACCAAATCCCCCAACCCCTACGGTTGTGTTTTCCACCGACGATGCATCCAAATCCACTGCGTGGGGTATCGTCGGATGTAGGATTCAATGATTTTTGTGAATTTCTGCGTGTTAACAACAAGGTCTTTCTCTTTCATAGATGTCCGTTTCAACGCTAAAGGTGGTTCGATAATTGCGTGGTGTGAACCGTCGGGTTGCCGGACAATGAACGTTGGCAGTATCGCCGCCCCTGTTTTGAGGGCAATCGCCACTGGACTGTAGGGTGTATAAGCACGTCTACCGAAAAAATCGACAAAAACACCACTCACGGCTGTATCTACATCGGCAACAATACCGAGGAGTTCATTCCGTTTGAGACATCGAAGGGCATGGCGCACGCCTGTATCTCTGTCAATCGTCGTATACCCACCTTTTTCTCGGTAGCTGGAGACCAATGCGTTTAAACGAGCGGAACGCAATTCACGGACAATCGGCGTAAGCGGCGCAACTGTCGCAGAAATGCTCGCAGCGAGAAGTTCCCAATTTCCAAAATGTCCGGTTAGAATGATTGCCCCTTTCCCACGTGCGAGTGCTTGCTGCACATGCTCAACACCTTCAAAAGTAACATATTGTTGAAGCTGCTGCTTATCCAAGCGTGGGAGCTGCATGAACTCCACTACAGTTTTGCCTAAATTTTCAAAACACTGTTTCGCCACTGCTTTAACTCGGCGTTCATCAGGAAACGTCAAACAGTCGCGTAAGTGTTCACACGCCAATTCCCGCTGCTGTGGTGCCAGATAGTATACGAGGGTGCCCAACCATCCACCGATAACCAATGTCACCGAGCGTGGCAGCCGAGATACACAGAATCCGATTGATTTGGCAGCAAACACATAACTCCAGTCTTTCATTGTTAAATAGTATACTCAATTTCTCGTGAAATTACAAAGAAAAATATAGAGCACACACGAATCCTGCAGTGTGTAGGACAGAATTTGTTACTCTGTTGCACTGCAGATAATTTTTCTTTGCTTTAATGCCCTTGCTTTTCACCTGAGTTCGTGGTAGGGTATAGGGTAGGAATTCTTCATGCATACCCCTCAAGAGATCAATAAGCAGATCTATCGACTCGCGCTCCCGAATATCATTAGCAATTTTTCCATCCCTCTTTTGGGAGCGGTGGACACTGCTTTAATGGGGCGGTTAGAATCCGAGCATTACCTCGGTGCGGTCGGCATCGGTGGCGTTATCTTCAGTTTCATCTATTGGGGATTTGGGTTTCTCCGAATGGCAACGACGGGATTGACAGCGCAAGCCTTCGGGGAAAACGATCTCCGAGAATGTGGACGTTTGCTGCTAAGAGCGATATGCATCGGCATCACGTCAAGCCTATTACTCCTTATCTTCCAGTGGCAGCTAATTGATCTCAGTTTCCGCCTCATTGATGCGAGCCCTGATGTGGAGCGTCTCGCCCGCATCTATTTCCATATCCGTATCTATGCTGCGCCTGCAACATTGTGTCTGCATGCCTTTCACGGTGTATTTTTGGGGTTACAGAATGCCCGCTACCCACTGTTACTGACCATTGTGGTGAACCTCGCCAATATCGTCTTAAATCTGGTATTTGTGAAACTACTCGACATGAAGGTAGACGGAATCGCTTTAGCGACTGTCATTGCGCAGTATATCGGATTATTTGTAGCAGTTCTACTCTTTTCGAGATATTATCGCGGTATTTTGCCAAAATGGAATTTACGAGAAATCTTAGCATTTTCTAAACTCAAGCGGTTCCTTAGCATCAGTGGTGATATCTTCATCAGGACGTGTTGTCTGGTATTCAGTCATGCCTATTTCACCGCAAAATCCGCAGCCTTGAGTGATACCTTCTTGGCAATTAACACGATTCTGTTGCAGTATATCAATCTATTGTCCTACGCGATTGACGGTTTCGCTTTTGCAGCAGAGAGTATGATCGGCAAATACAAAGGTGCGCAGGACCTACGAAATCTGAAACAGACGACGCGCCTTATCTTTCTCTGGGCATTTCTGTTCGCGGGTGTGATTCTGCTAATCCTTGCGTGCTTTGGGGAGCGATTGCTGTATGTTTTTACGGATCAGATGTCGCTTGTGGAACAGGCAGAAGTTTATCTGATTTGGGTCATCATCGCACCTGTGATTAACGTCGCTGCCTACATTTGGGACGGTATCTTTCTTGGTGCGACTGCTTCGAGAGCCTTACGGAATTCCGTAATTGTGTCAACATTGTTTTATTTTAGTGCGATCTATCTGTTGATGCCGTTTGGGAATCATGGGCTATGGGGAGCGTTGACCCTGCTTTTGGTTGCCCGGGGTGTGTCGTTGACGGTGTTGGCACCGAAGTATCTGTTTCGATAAAATGTTACGTTTTTATAACATTTTTAAATTGGGATTTCTGTGTGGGTTTTCGGTTGAGAGCCCAGTGGAGACGTGGGGTTCTTGGGTATTTCTCAGTCGAGATTCTCTGTTGCGAAAAAAATAATTTGGTGAAAAGTGTAACTTTTTTAGGACAGACGCAAATTGTGTAAAAAGGACCCAAGTCAAGAGCATTATCGCCGTCCAAGGATTAAAAAAGATTTGACCTTTCTCTCAAAACGCGGTATACTGAACAGCCTGCTTTTACAAAAATGGATAAGAAAAGGAGATAAAATTGATTCTAAACACAATATTGTGTCTCTTACTATTAGGAAATCTCGTACTACTCATTCTCGTATATAGGGCTGTAAAGTCGCAGCCGAAACATATAGGGAAAGATGACTTAGATACGCTACAAGAGGAAGTATCTAACTCGGGACAGCAGATTCGATCTGAAATTAGAGCGACGCAAGATTCTACAACTAAGACGCTTGTGGTAAATATCGGTGAATTAAGCAAAACCCTGACTACCCAACTTGAAGGGGCTCGAACGGCATTGCGTGAAAGTTTTCAAGGGTTGCAACAGAATAATGAAAATAAACTGGACCAAATACGCCAGACAGTTGATGAACAACTCCAAACAACATTAGAAAAACGACTCACAGAGTCTTTCAACATCGTCAGTGAGCGTCTTGAAGCCGTTCAGCATGGACTTGGAACGATGCAAAATCTTGCTTCGGAAGTGGGTAGTCTTCAACGGGTCCTAACAAATGTCAGCACCCGCGGGGCATGGGGGGAAGTTCAACTGGGGGCAATCCTTGAACAAATCTTGACCTCAGATCAATATAAACTGAATGTCCAACCGCATACAGGTTCTGAGAGGGTTGAGTACGCCGTTCGCCTTCCAGGCAATGATGATAATCCAGATAAGAGTCTCTGGTTGCCAATTGATTCTAAGTTTCCTACGGCTGACTATCAAAGGCTCGTTGAGGCTACTGAAATAGCCGATAAAGAGGCAGAAAAATCGGCAACCCGATCACTCATACGAAGGGTTCGAGATGAAGCGCGGGATATTAGCGAAAAGTATGTTTCCCCACCACAGACCACAGATTTCGCTATTATGTTTTTGCCAACAGAAGGACTCAATGCAGAAGTCCTTCGACAGCCTGGTTTAGTAGAGGAACTATTACAAACCCATCGAATTGTAGTTGCTGGCCCAACGACTCTCACTGCCATTTTACTCGGGCTGCGTGTAGGTTTCCGAACATTAGCGATTCAGAAACATTCTGGTAAAATCCAAGAAATGCTCGCTGCCATCAAGACAGAATTTCGTGAGTATAGTCGTCTGTTAGGTCTCACGCAGCGGCACCTACGAAACGCTTCCAATGCTCTTGAAAAGACAGAGGGTCGTTCACAAGCAGTCGTGGGTAAATTACAGGAAGTTGAGGAACTTCCGTTGGAGGAAGCAGCAAAAACCCTTGGACTTCCAAATACCGAATTAGGAAAGGAATTATCAGGTGATGGAAAACATAAAATACAAACGGAATATGTTCGGAGACCTTAAGACGCAATGCTGGGCGCGCGAAGCGTTTCCTATACTGGTAAATCGGGCTCAGAACCGGCAGATTATCACTTTCAAAGAACTGGCTATAGACTATTTTGAAACTCGAGGCTTTCAAATTTTTGGATCTGTGTGCGGCATTATTTCGACAACACTCGCTGAACTCGAAGAAGAGTAGAGCAAGGGCCCCATACCCATACCGCGTATTACAAATCTCGTAGTGCGCACGGATGGTAACGCGAGTGGATACGTGTCCAACGCCTTAACAGGCGACAGAAACACTCCTCCGGAGGTAAAAGCATACAGAGAAAATCAACTTGAGCCCATTTGGGAATACCAAGATTGGGATATTGTAGAAAAAGCCCTCGAATTCAAGGGTAAAGCTCACGATGCGGAGATAGAGCTCGCCAAAACCCGTAAGGCATACTCTCAGTTTATTCGCTAACTTTCAGGTTAGAATTGCACAGCTTGACTCCACACGGACGCTGCTGCAAATACTGTGAAATTTCAGGGTAAAATGAGAATGAAGTTAGGGAACATTATCGCAATGTGTTGGGCGGGATTGCCGGAAACCAGGACTCTGTGGAGTGTAATCCGGCAAAGTGCTGAGCATAGTTGATTAGATTTGACTTATTTTTAGCATTTTTAGCCAATCAGATTTGTTGAGTTCGCCTGGTCTCTGCTCTTTATCGTTATAGAAGTATACCATCTTTTCTTGGATGTGCTTTAAAAATGGTATTTTTTCGATAGTATCTTTTAGTTGGCGGTCGCATGTGTGGAAGGTGACATTTTTGCAGTTTGCATAATATAGATATCCGAGATCTCTTATGATTTCCCGTTTATAACTCCCTTTTGATTTTATCACCCGCAGTGCTATTGTTAATTCTAATGCAAGAACATAGTAAGCATAAGAAGCGAAAAACTTTAAAGGGTGCTGAAACTCTTCTTTCCATCTTTTGAAAATCTGAGTTTTCTCTTCTTCCGTCGTTTGAAAGTATGTACACGCAAAATCCAACCATTCTTTATTGCGGATGTAAGCACGCTCAATTTCTTTGAGATGCCTATTTTCGGGTCTTATGGGTTTGTTATCTAAATCATCTATGACAATCTGTGATAACTTCCCCCAATCCTCATGTTTGATATTAAATATCGATTCTGTCTTTTTCAATTTACTTTCTGTTGACTTAATTATGTCGTTGGTAATTTCAATACCGGGATAACGCGTTTCAAGTTCACTGATAATCCTGCCCATAACCCAGTTCAGGTTACTGTCCCTTGATAAGTCTATGTTCTGTTGCAGCAATTTTATAGGAAATTCATCATATTCTTTTGCTACCTTCTTGGCGAGTTTCTCTTGTTTCTTTAATTCTACGGGATCGTCTGTAATTTTCGTTAGGTCTTCTTGATTTACTGTAATTTCTTGACCCAATAAGTCGTTTTTTGCCAACATCCCCCAATGTAAGACCCAGTAAGTGTTTTCTAATTTGCTCAATTTATTTACGGTCTCTTTTCTTTTCAGGTTTTCAATTAGGACAATATCCGGTACCAATATTTTATGTTTGGATACCATTTCCAGTTCTTCAGGTTTCAAGCTTTGAATAGTGCATTTGTCCAATAGTATCAGTTCTAAGTTTTGATTGTTTTTTCGTATGGGTTCGGTATTACTGAGCACGGAAAGTATCTCGGTTTCAAGATCAAGGCATTCACCGGAAATTGGAAGCATGTCCTCGGGGATCTGATTTGATTCAAGGTATTCAATCTGGGGAGAGGTTGAGTTGTCATAAGGAAACTTTACCTGAAATAAGCAGCCATCTTCAGGTTCAGCGAATGCGTCGTGGAGGTCTATCACACCAGATCGGATGAGGGTGAGGCGTTCAGGAGAAACTCTTGCGTAAAGCCAAGTTTCGTGTTGGTCATTCTCATCCGCAGCAACGACAAGGTGAAGATGACCTACAGTATTTTTACATGCAAAAAGGATAGGTTGGTCATAGTAATCGTAGATTTCTATGATTTCAAGTCTGCCTAAATCTGGAATATTGAGTATATCAGCCATCTTTCGTGTCCTTTCTGAATTATTGTTCTTTTGATTCACTTATTATGTTAAAAACGGTCCAAGGCTCTGCTCTAACAGGGACCCACCAAGTATGATGGGATACTTCCTTTGACGGTGTATTTTGAATCATGCCAAACTTTGCATCAAGTTCACCTTCAACTATTTTATATTTACCGAATTTCCGCTTATATCTATTTTTGAGTTGCTTGATGTCCTGTAACTCCGTATAGACAGAGATTCCACAGCCCTTACAAACCGTAGTGGTTGGTTTATTCTTAAACCAACGAGAATTTTCTTCAAAGAATGTTCTGAAATCCTCCGCCTGTGCTGGATCGTTTTGCACAAGGCGGTAAATTTTACCGGAAGCGGGTTTGGCTTCGGCAGGTGGACAGTTCACCGGATAAAAGTGTGGCCATTCCAATTCAGTATTCCCTCGTTTCGCATGCAATTGATTGCCGAGTGTTATGTTTCACCTTTTTACACTTAAGCAAATTGTACCATATTTTTCATTAGCAGACAAATAAATTTCTGGACAGAGTGTACTGCCATCGGAAATTTAGACCACTCCCTGAACCAAGATTGTGATACAATACAATCACGCTCGAAACAAGCCCCTGTGAACATGTCCTGCAAGAGCGGAAAGTTCGTTTTATAATGGAAGGAGCGTGACCTTCCCAAACTATTTGTATTTTTTCCACTTTCGTGATATACTTATTATTGACAAAATAACATGTGTATAGTATAATATGGAGAGTGTAATGCAAGATAATTCTTTTTTTCATGAATCTAAGGAGCAGTCACAAGTCAAGACAAGGATTGTTGAGAAATATTTCTGGTCTTGGGCGACAATTATGAAGCGACGGGCATCGAAAATCGGTTATGTGGATCTTTTTGCCGGTCCGGGCAAGTACGCAGATGGAACAGAATCTACTCCAATTCTTGTCCTGAAGAAAGCATGTGAAGATGATGACATACGCAACAAACTCGTTAGCGTCTTTAACGATATGGATCCTGAGCATGCCCAAGACCTTCAAAGTGCCATTGACTCAAATCCAGAAGTAAAAATGCTTAAGTGGAACCCCCGCGTTATAAACATGGAAGTTACTGAAGAACTTGCTCAAGTTTTCGAGTCTATGGAAACAATACCAACTCTATTTTTCGTAGATCCGTTTGGGTACAAGGGAGTATCAATTCAATTGATCAGTTCTTTCCTTAGAAACTGGGGGTGCGATTGTATATTCTTTTTTAACTACAATCGCATCAATATGGGCATTAATAATAAAGCTGTAGAGGAGCATATAGATGCGCTTTTCGGAAAAGAGCAAGCAGATGAACTCCGAAGTCTCCCACCATCTGTGGAATCATCCGACCGTGAGTTCTTCATAATTGAGGCAATATCCCAATCGCTAAAAGAAAAGGCGGGTCAGTTTGTTTTACCATTTTGCTTCAAAGACGAGCGTGGGACGCGTTCAAGCCACCATCTGATCTTCGTTTCTAAGCATAATAGGGGCTATGAAATTATGAAAGAGATAATGGCAAAAGAAAGCACGAATTCAGAACAGGGTGTCCCTTCGTTTGAATATAATCCAGCGAGCCAACGACAACCGCTTTTATTTGAATACTCGCGTCCTCTTGACGATTTAGCTAATATGTTGTTGGAAAATTTTGCCGGTAGAACAATGACAATGAAGCAGATTTATGATCAGCATAACATTGGTACACCTTACCTTGATTACAACTATAAGCATGTGCTTACCAATCTTGAGATTGAAGGCAAAATTCAAGCCGAACCACCAGCAAGTAAGCGTCCGAAAAGGAAAGGAAAGATTACATTTGCAGACAGAGTCAAAGTAACATTTCTACCGAGGGAGGAACCTCAAAATGGCGACTAAATCCAAAATTGAGTGGACACAATCAACTTGGAATCCCATTCGAGGTTGCACACGTGTTTCTGAAGGGTGTCGGTTTTGTTATGCCGAACGCATCGCGGCAAGATTTTCAAAAAAGGGTTTGGCTTATGAAGGACTTGCACAAATGACTAAAGCAGGTCCAAGATGGTCGAATAAGGTGCGGCTTGTTAAAAATTTACTTGATGCTCCATTGAAATGGAAAAAACCACAGTTGATTTTTGTCAATTCCATGAGTGATTTATTCCATGAAGATGTTCCATTAGAGTTTATTCTGGATGTCTTTGACACAATGAACAAAGCGGAGCAACATCAATTTCAAGTGCTTACGAAGCGATCAAAACGTTTGGCCGAACTTAGTTGTAAAATACAATGGCCCGAAAATGTGTGGATGGGGGTCAGTGTTGAAAACCAAGATTATACATTCCGGATTGACCATTTGCGACAAACAGGTGCCCATATCAAATTCCTCTCTCTTGAACCATTGATTGGAGCACTTCCAAACCTTGATTTAACTTGCATAGATTGGGTTATTGTTGGTGGAGAATCCGGTCCCCAAGCACGTCCTATCCAAGAGGAGTGGGTTGTCGATATTCGTAACCAATGCCAGCAAGCTGACATTCCCTTCTTCTTCAAACAGTGGGGGGGTCGAAATAAAAAGCAAAAAGGCAGGATTTTGGAAGAAAGAACTTGGGATGATTTACCTGTTTCTCATAATGGTAAACGATGGATACCGCTTGTAGCGTAACAGGACTGAAGTGCTAGCGTAGGATTCCAAATCTAAATACCGCGATCCCCCAACAGATGTCGCGGTATTTTATTGATAATAGAGCATGAAAACGCTATAAAATCACCCCAGAGAGGTCTTCGAGCGTTCCGCGCCGGCGAAGACCCGATGCAATGAAATCCGCCGATTGTCACAGACTCGCAACCGTGTTGAATCCACGAAAGAGAGACCGCTATAAGTGCCGAGGTTCGCAGAACTGAAGTGCCAACGTTAATTCAGGCCAGGCTTTATAGTAAAACCCGAAAACAAGTGAACACTCTCAAAAACACAACACTCGCTCCTTCGCTGGCGAGGTTTCTAACCTCGCCCATCGTCAATGTCCAAGTAATTATGGGCTTTACTATAATAACTAAACTTTGGACAATTTTTTTAAGAACACACATATCGCCCCGCTGGGGCTTAGGTCTTGGGGGGTTGGCGTTTCTATACACATATCGCCCCGCTGGGGCTGCCGTTGGGTGCATCGGGGTTTATTTTCCTGCAAGTTGGGTTTGTTTCAGAAACTTTCAGAAAAATCAAAGATCTCTTGAAAACCGAGCATGAACCCGACCAAAATTGTCCAAACTATAGTATAATAAGCGTTGGCACTTCAATTTCTTTATTCAAGTGTTTCTAGAACCTTTTCTATTTTCGGTGCAAACACCTCTTTAAGTTTCAGTAAGGTTTCAATGTGCCATTCTCTGATCTCTTCTAATTCACTATCAGCAGAATCAATGCTTCCCTCGCGAGACACAATGATGAAACTTTCTCGTTTGTCGTTGCGACGTTCCCATTCCAGAGGGCTACCCAGAGAATCAGTAATTTCTACCTCTTGCTTCTTTAAGGTATCAAAGATATCTAATCTGTTTTCAAGGTGCTTTTGATCTATTTTTACCAAAGCATGCACTCTGTTCCCTTGTGCGAATGTTGCACGATAGCGAACCCCTCGAATCCCTGACGAAAAGGATTGCCAATTGAATGGCTGGGCTACGCGGATCCCAGTAAATTTGTACTTTTCCCTGAGTTCGTCAATAAGTGTTTGGAAATAGTTTCTGTATTTTTCCTGCTTGAATGATAGGGATCCGGAGATTTTCTGTGTCTGGGATTTTTGCCACTCGTTAGGAGAGACAACCAGTTTAAAGTTGAGAGCTGGTTTTGAATCGTCAATTTGCAGAACTTCCACCACGACAGCAAAAAACTGTGTCTCATTATCTGTTCTCTGATTTAACCATTCCATTGCTTGGCGGTGTTCGTTCCTAACTTCTTCAGCGATCCATATTACTGTTGAAGCATTGAAACCAGCTGCATAGGTGAGAAGTTTGCCGAGATGATCATGATCAGTTCGCGTTAACTGGTTTTCAATAACAATCATTCTTGAACTTCCTAAGTCTTGTGCAAGTAAATCTAAGGAGAAGTCGCCAACGGATGCTTCTCTACTGGTGATTTCAATATCCATATCAAGAGCAGCACCCAACGTCTGGATATTTGATTCTAACCATTTTGTGAAGTCACTTGCTTCATTTTTCCATATCTCGCGCAGTGAAATTCTTTTCAACTCGCTGAAGTTAAGCATTTAGCGGGTTTCCTCCGTTTTCCGTTTGTGATATTGGGTACTTGCATCTGTTCGTTTTGGTTTAAGAACTGCAGTAAATCAATGACTTATACCACTTCTAAAAGTTTATATTGCATTAGCAGCCCCTGAGTGCACAGACTAACAGTCTATGCTACAAGCATGCACGAACTGAAGTTTATGCTACAATTTCAATCAGAAATGGTATTACCAATTCTTCATAACTTATAACGTGAGTTTGATAAAAGTGGGAAATCAACGGTATTCATGCTATAAAGCATGA